>DATEBW010000129.1:0-4257 GCA_035287165.1 Patescibacteria group bacterium
TACGTTAACGAATTCTCGGATTTGTACGCTGTAAAATTTCATATGTTCATTTCACCTCCTCTCAAATGGTACGTTCATTTGAACCGAATGAGCCTACTATACGGAAGCTGGCTAAGTTTGTCAAGGAGGAAAAATGCTATGTTGACGCGTTATTGACTGATATACTATATTAGTAGTATGACACAAGAACGCAAGTTAACGGAGCTTGATAGGGCACGTTTTAGGAACGGTATTAATCTATCCGATGGAGAGCTTGAAGTTATTCAGAGCCATTTAAACAAGCATCACGGCCAGATGTGGATTTGGGGAATGAACCCTCAACTTTTAGTAAGTAACAGTGATGCAACTCTCGAAGAGTATTGGAAACACTGTCGAGCAGTACATGACGGGGAGAGATCTCTTGAGAAATTGATGGAATAACAAAACTCGTTTCAGCTTTTCGTGCCGACGATGACAATCACATCATAGTCAGCGTCACTCGTGAGCGTATCCCCTTCTGTTACGGTATAGCCGCCTTCTGTGAGCGTCTTTTCTATAGCGGTATAGACAGCAGCAGGCGCTCCTTCCTTCATTTGTACTTCTGTTGCGGTGTGCTCATATTCGCCAGCATTGCCGACGGTAAACTTTTCAAAGCCGGCGGCGAGGAGCAGGTCGCGTGCGTTTCCTGCCGCGCCGGCAACACCCGAGCCATTGAGTACCTGGATGTCATATTCAGCAAGATTTACCGTTGTCGTATCAGCAGAATCCGTTGCTTCGGGTGTCGTATCGGTTGCCGGAGGAACGGGCGACTCCATAGCAGTCTGGTCGTCTGCCGGAAGAGAAGGCGGTTTCATTTCAAACGGATTAAAGAAATAAAAGACACCGCCGGCAATACCTGCCCCCAGAATAAGCGCGATGATGAATATCAGGATAAGGGTGAACGAGCTGCTTTTATGTTCCGGTTCAAAATCATCGGCGTCGGATAGCTCTCCTATGGGCGGGAGGTCTTTTTGAATGATCATAGGATCCTCTGCTTTAGCAGGGGAAGACGGGGTTAATTGGCCAGCCGTATCGGCAGTTGCTGCGGCCGGAGCAGATGAAGCCGCGGGAACAGACGGTTGAGCTGGCGTAGATGAACCGCCCGGCGTTTCTTCAGAAGTAACCTTTTGGTTATCCGGTATTACGATGGTCGGTTCAGATACCGACACTATTGATTCAGAATCTTCCGGTTCTTGAGAATGTTTTCCCCCCGGCTTCTTTTTCACCGATGAAGTTTTTGTTGCCATATGCCATCATTTTGCACGAATCAAATTTGTTTGTCAAGGCGAATTAGACAAATAATAAAACCATACTTATGTGTCTCTAAAGTTTATCGTGAGACCGAAATGGTGGTATTTTCTGCAAGACAGGCGGTGATGGTGATAATATTGTTTGCGTCTACCTCTGCGCTGTAGCGCGTCTCGTTGTCATCGTCGGAAAGCGGGTCGAATGGTAAGGACTTCAGGTAAGGCGCCAGTTCATCGCGAAGGTCTGCACACTGAGAAACGGCACCGCAGCCATCATTATGGCAAAATGCGAAGTCCCAACCGATTTGCGTTTGCGGCATGCTCGTCTGGAGCCCGCACGGGGCAAGATCTCCATCTTTGTCGACGAGACACTGGTGGAGGGCGGAAAGAATACTATTGACGTCGTTAAACCGCACGCTGTCGCGGGCATCGGCAAGCTGTTTGGCCGGATTGACCGCAACGAGGACGACACTCGAGAGAATGGTGATGATACCCATGGTAACGAGGAGTTCGATGAGGGTAAACCCTTTGCGCATGAAGCGCAAAGGACGGAAGAACCGAAGAACCGAAGAACCGAAGAACGAAAGAATAGAATAACCGAACAACCAAAAAACCGAATAACCGAATAACCGAACAAGATCCGGTACATTGGTTAATCGGTTCATAGGTTCATAGGTTAATCGGTTCATCGGTTCATCGGTTCATCGGTTATGTTCAACTATAGCACACGTTTCGTGTGCGTGTAAAGATTAAAAAAGATTTATTGGGGCGAGGCTCGGGACGGCGTACCACACGATGACTGCAAGAGCGCCGAGAATTACTACGAGCAAGAGCACGTATTTTATTAGTGAGGAGTGGGATTTTTTTGCTTGCGAGGGTGTGGTTGGTGATGCTTGAGGGTTTGTGGCAGTTGTTTGGCTTTGCGTTGCAGTCTCTGTTGCAGTTACGGGTTTGGTAGCTTTCTTTGGATCAGCGGGAATTTCCAGGAGAGGAATACTTAAAAACGTGCGATCTGCTCCCTTGCCGGAAGGTTGCTGCATGATAAGCCCGAGGGGTCGTATCTCTCTTTTCCCCGCCTGTGCATTGGCAGGAAGCGGGGGAGGATTGGTTAATGAGTCGTCAATAAAGACGAAAAGCCCCTCTTCGCTAAAAGTACGGCGAATAAATTCAACAAGGTGGGCAAGGTGTACGTTGTCCGTATCAAGCCGTTCGCTAAAAAATGCCGCGCCGCCGTGGGCAACCGTGCAGATAAGTTCCGGTCCATTCCAGATCACGAGATGAGGTTTATTTTCCTGTTGGGTAAAACTTGCAAGATACGGTCCGATGGGCGCTATGGTTTCCGCGCGGCACTCTATTTTTTTCATCGCCAAGGAGAGCGCGTTGAGGTAACTCACGGGCATCGCGATAACCTGAACGGTACTTACTCCCTTTTGTGCGCTACCCGCGACTTCTTTCCAGTCAAAGGTCGTCGTGGTGAGCTCTTCAGGAACAAGCTCTTGGGCCCGTTGCAATACATATTCGCGGGAGAGCTCGTTTGTCGGCGCGGTAAAAGCAACCGTATAGCTTATGTCATTACCGAGTAGGATATGGGTGCGGGAAAAGCCGTGACTATTTTTTAAACGCGTAAGCGCATCGGTCATAGTAACACCGTCCCACGCCTCCTGGGCGGCAGGGGCAGACTGGAGGGGATCCAGTAAAAAAATCTTTGTTTTGGTCAGATAGATGATGGATGGCTTAGCATCAAACATGATACGAATTACGAATCATTACCAATATATGAATAATGCCTGTTGCGTAACTTTTAATATTCTTACATCGTCATGCTGAATTTATTTCAGCATCTCATTACTTGATTATAGATAGATCCTGAATCAAGTTCAGGATGACGATTTTTAGAAGTTACGCAACACGCATATACTACCTTCGTCTATATACGGCTGTTGCCTAACTCTTGTTCGTTGCTTATCGCGATCCCTGCCCGCCATTGCCTACGGCTTCAGACGCTGGCAGGCGGGCGAATAATCCGAATGAACATCCGAATGGTCTGCCTCACCTTCGCGCTTCGTTGCGAAGCGGGCAAGGCGGGTCCGAATAGGATCTATTTTAATTTTGTT
This sequence comes from Patescibacteria group bacterium, assembly GCA_035287165.1. Lineage (GTDB taxonomy): Bacteria > Patescibacteriota > Microgenomatia > 2-01-FULL-40-14 > DATEBW01. The sequence continues at coordinate 3,380 of DATEBW010000129.1, forward strand.
TTCTGTTATTAAAACTCCTCCCACCGTCCGATAGAAACGGTTGATGATTTTGTCATCTTAACCCGAACTTTTTTTGTATGACCGTTCTGCGTACCGGTAAACGTATACGTCCAGGTCGGGCCCTCATGCAACTCCATTGTAACAGTGCAGCTGCCTTCGGGCAAGATGATTTGTCCCGGGAGCGCTTCATCAACTTTATTAAATCGTAAGAGTGCATCTTCGACACAGCTTTCGACAAAATCAAGACTTTCCTCGTTTTTTTTCGCGGAGAGTGCGTTTTGTATTTCACTTACTGAAGAAAGAGGCAAGGTCAACCCGATCGTCATGACGACCACGGCAATTACCATGACCGTGACGAGCGCGGCGTAGCCACTTTGTATATCGGCGCGTGCATTACTCACGGTGAGCGGTTGATCGGCTGTCATAGTTACTGCGTATACTCCACATGGAAAAGCGGGGCTCCGCCGGGATTATTGTCGTACGATTCAGCAGTTCTCGGATCGATGTCGTTGCCGCTTATGATAATAACAAGCGCGTTGCCGCTCGCCCAGCCGGGGCGATTGACTATTTCCTGGACGACCGAAGAAATATCAGGGGTCCGCTGGTCAGGCCCCGCTTCTCCTGCGTTGTTCCAAGGAGGAGGATTCCAGGGGACATTAGCGACAGTTTTGGGTCTGGAGGTAATATTCCCGTCAACTGCAACAAAGGTCGCTGCGCTATCCGTATTTTCTCCCTGGACAGTAAGTAAAGTGGGATTTTGAGTTACCGTATCTACCCGGAACTGGACGTAGGAGTTGGTAATCGTTGCGCCTTGCGGGATCCCCACGCCGGCAAAGCGCATGCCCACGGTTTGCAGAACAGCAGGAGAGGACTCGTAG
>DATEBW010000130.1:0-6196 GCA_035287165.1 Patescibacteria group bacterium
CGTTGAAATTATCGAACAGGCAGGTTTTTCCCCCATCATTCTGGTCGTCGGGTTTGGCAAAGAGGAAATTCAGGATTTATTGAAAAATCGTGTTCTTTACGCAGTGCAGGACGACCAATTAGGAACCGCCCATGCGGCACAACAAGCTATGAAACTCGTGCCTGACCATATACACAATGTATTGATTGTATATGGCGACGATTCATATAATTATCCTGTAGATCTTTTAAAACAGCTCGATGCCCGCCATGCAAAAACAAAACCCGCGGTGACCATGTTAACCATAACGGTAGATAACCCGTATGGGTTGGGGCGTATTATTCGTGATTCTCATGGTACAATAGTGCGAATTCAGGAGGAAAAAGATGCAACGGATGAAGAACGGAAGATAACCGAGATTAATCCGACCTGCTGGATATTCCAGAAATCATTTTTGATGCGGTACCTGCCGAAGGTTGTTAAGAGTCCCGTTACCGGAGAATATTACTTAGTTGATCTTGTACGGCTTGGCGCAAATGCGGGAGAGCGGATTGAATCAGTATACGGAGGAAATTTACCGTGGCGCGGCGTGAACCGGCCGGAGGAATTGGAAGAAGCGGAGAAGATGATACAAAGGGACTTGAATCCATCACCATGAATACTTTACTAGACTCTCTGTTTATGGATATAACTATCTTAGCAGTATTTATCACTCCGGTACTGCTAATAGTTCTTGGAATAATTATATTTATTAAAACTAATCATAAGAAAAATAAGATAGCATCTAGTATAGGAGCTTTATTTATAATATTTCCTTCCTTGTTCTTGCTTTATCTCTTGATCAATATGTTCAATTTTTTTTCCGGTCCGCCACCAACATTTCATCAGAAGTGAACAGTAATAAATTTATGGATAAGAATTTCTTTTCACCAAACGACTATTTTGATTTAACTGATTTTCCGTTTAAGGAACTATTCGACGGGATTGAAAATGTATGGGAGGTCATTCCCCGGATAGAGACGTACGCCCATGGCAAATTATTACAGGGAAAGAATTGCTTTATTCATGCGAACACCAATATCCGCGAAGGCGTCATCCTCGGCGACAACGTGCACGTCGGATTTGCCGTTGAACTTAAACATTGCATTATTATGAACAATAGCCATATCGCGCACCTAAATTATGTCGGCGATTCGGTTATCGGAAATGATGTGAATATGGGAGGCGGCGTTATGTGCGCCAATTTCCGGCTCGACGGGCAGCCCGTGCATGTCAGGTGGCAGGAACAGAAAATCGACACCGGCCTGCGAAAATTTTCCTGTGTCATCGGATACGGCTCAAAAATCGGCGCGAACGCCGTGATCAATCCCGGCACCATTCTGGGTAAAAATTGCCTCGTGTACCCGCTCGTTTCCGTCGCAGGAGTTCATAAGTCAGGTGAAATTATTAAATCATCTGAAATCTGAAATCTTAACAGGAGTTACGCAATCTGAATCTAGAGAGTTGGTTTTCAAGATCCTGAAACGAGTTCAGGATGACGACTTCTGCGTAAGTCCTGCTTAAATCTAGAATCATAAATCTAAAATCATAAATCTTATGTGTGGCATATTTGGCTATGTAGGAAAACGATCAAATGCGGCGCAGATTGTTTTTGAAGGATTAAAGTGTCTCGAATACCGCGGCTATGACAGTTGGGGAGTCGCCGTGGTTCCCACGGTAGGATCAAATATCAAAAATCAAATATCAAAAACAAGCAATCGAATTATAGTTAAAAAAAGAATAGGGAAAATCGGCGGAGCAGCAGTAAATGAATTACCAGCAAGCCATTTCGGATTCGGGCATACGCGGTGGGCGACACATGGCGGGGTGACAGAGAAAAATGCCCATCCCCATCTGAATGAAGAAAAGACCATTGCGATAGTCCACAACGGCATTATCGAAAACTACACCGAATTAAAACAGCATCTTCTCAAGAAAAAACATTCCTTTTCATCAGAGACAGACAGTGAGATTTCTGCACATCTGATTGAAGACTACGGCAAGAGAAACGATTTTTCGGAGGCGGTCCGCAAAGCGTTCGTAGATTTACATGGTCTCAATGCCCTTATTTCATTTTCAGCGAAGGAGAACAGGTTAGTCGGCATACGAAACGGATCTCCGCTGGTGGTGGGATTCGGAAAAGGAGAAAACTTTATTGCAAGCGACGCATCTGCACTCCTTCCCCATACGCGACAGGTATATTATCTTGAGGACGATGAAATGGTTGTTATCAAGGATAAATCTGTTGCGTTATTTGATGCAAAGACGGGAAAAAGGAAAAACTTAAAAAAACAGACATTGAAGTGGAAGCAGGAATCAGACCGTCTCGGATCGTTCAAACACTACATGTTGAAAGAAATTCATGAACAGCCCGCTGTGTTAAGCCGGATTGTGAAAGAGGATTTAGTACAGGCAAAGCGGCTGGCTTCAGAAATGGAAAAATCATACGGCACCTACTTTGTCGGATGCGGAACTGCGGCTTATGCCTGCATGGCGGGTTCCTATTTATTCTCGGCCATTGCACAGCGCCATGTGAACTGGGCTGTTGCGTCAGAGTTTGGATTTCAGCTTGAATTTTTGACAAAAAAAAGTTTTGTTACGGCTATATCGCAATCAGGAGAAACAATGGATACGATCGAAGCGATTAAAAAATCTCGGGCAAAAGGAGCACGGATCGGCGGATTAATTAATGTCGAAGGTTCTACGCTTCATCGCACTGCAGATGTCCCGCTCGGCCTTCATGCTGGCATTGAAAAAGGAGTATGTTCGACAAAAGCATTTGCCGCGATGATTTCCCATCTGATCCTTGCCGCATACGCATGTTCCGATAACTTGGACGAGGGCGTTTTTCTTATCAAACAGGCAGCAGAGTCGAGTAAGAAGTTATTGCAAAAGGATTCTATAGACCGCCTTAAGTTCCTCGCAAAGAAAATACAACATAACGAACACATATTTGTCGTCGGCCGCGGGTTATCCTATCCGACGAGCCTCGAGGCGGCACTCAAAATTAAGGAAATTTCCTATATTCATGCGGAAGGATTCGCGGCGGGAGAATTAAAACACGGCGTGATAGCGCTGATTGAAAAGGGAACTCCCTGTATGGTTTTTGCGCCGAGTGATGAGACGTATTTTGAGAATATCGCCGGCGCCATGGAGATGAAAGCCCGCGGCGGCTATATTATCGGCGTTTCTGAAAAGAATCATGAAGTGTTTGATTACCATATTCCCGTCAAGCAGGCCGGGATTGCTACCATTATTCCCAATGTTGTAGCGGCCCAGCTCCTTGCCTATTACCTTACTCTTGAAAAGGGATTTGATCCGGATAAGCCGCGCAACCTGGCAAAAAGCGTAACGGTAAAGTAACCCTATAGCTAATATACCACTCTGCTTTTAAAATCAGAAATAGTATACCTCGGAGCATTTAGTTTCGGGAATACTTTATAATAGTTAACAGACTATCTCGATTTTAAGGCCACGTCGCAAAAATAACATGAGCAGTATTTTGCTCTGCGGCCTTAGGGCGTGTAGCAAAATCATGGAGTCTATTTTGCGAAGTGCCCTAAAAGCTCCGTTTTGGTATACAAGAATTATTCGGAAACTAAATGCAGAGGGATATAAAATGACTGGTTTTAGAATCGTAATGCTGAATACGTTCGCTATCTCTTAGTACTATAGCTTGTTTCAGAATCATATCAATAAGATCCTCAAATAAATCCAGAATGACCAATAGGTCATGTTGTTTTGTGAGAGAATTTATTGACAAATAGTCCAATGATACGTACCATTAAACTACTATGTCACAAGTTTCCAAATACCCTTTACGACCAGAGATATATGAGAAGCTCTTCGATTTATTGATGACTATCTTTATTAAATCTTTTAATAAACCTACGGCGAATTCTCTTCTGGAGGAACTATTTACACCGTCAGAAAAGATCATGATAGCAAAACGGCTCGGTATATCAGTGTTGCTTGCAAAGGGATACTCATACCAGGTGATTCAAAGCATACTGCATGTAAGTAAGACAACGATTGCGACCGTAAGTAGCTCAATGAAATACGGTGGTAAAGGATACGTATCCTTTACCAAATCACTATTACAGGAGGAACAAATGGAACAATTCTGGACAGTAGTAGAGCAAGCGGTTTTTAAAGCGTTATCGATCAGAAAGGGTAGCGGTGTTTGGAGAACTATGCTGACAGAGTCGAAAAAACAACAATATCGAAAAGCTAAACTTGCTTAATAGTCTAATGGTACGTATCATTGGACTAACAGAACACAGTCAGGCTTAAAGGTAATTATAAGAGCCTGTTTTAAAAGTATTCATAATGAATAATAATTCGTCATGCTGAATACGTTCGCTATCGCTTAAGTACTGTAGCTTGATTCAGCATCTAGAGTGAGACCTATGGTAGTAGGTACTGCTGTATTCAAGACCCTGAATCAAGTTCAGGGTGACGGACTTTTAAAACAGGCTCTAAGATCAATTATCAATGTTGTAGTGTATAATGGTTACTTATCAGCAATCTGACGATGAATAAGACTGACAAAAAGCGAATCGTTGTCATCGGCGGCGGAACGGGTACGTTCGTCGCGCTGACCGGGCTAAAGTACTATCCGCTCCACCTTTCGGCAATCATTACTATGATGGATTCCGGCGGCTCTACGGGCCGGCTCCGCGACCAGCTTGGCGTTTTGCCGCCCGGGGATCTCCGGCAGGCGCTCGTGGCGCTTTCGCGCGCAGATACGATTTGGCGCGACCTGTTTGTTTACCGGTTTGAAAACGGCGACCTGAACGGCCATAATTTCGGCAATATATTCCTGTCAGCTTTGGAAAAAATCACCGGTTCTATGGAGGAGGCGATCGAATGGGCGACGACCATTCTCAACACGCAGGGGGATGTTTTTCCGGTGACCTATGAAAATGCAGAGCTGTGCGTCGAATTAACCGACGGTAAAAAAATCTGCGGCGAGACGAACATCGATGAATTGCAGGAAGGTGAAATACGCAAGCCGATCGCGCGCGCCTATCTTCAGCCTGACGTAAGCGCCAATCCCGCTGCCATTGACGCAATCAAGGAAGCCGACCTTATCGTGATCGGGCCCGGCGATTTATATACGAGCATTGTGCCGAACCTGCTCGTACGCGGTATACGGGAAGCCATAGCATCATCTTCGGCCCGCAAAGTATATGTCATGAATCTTATGACGAAAAACGGGCAGACAGAAAGCTACACTGCACGTAAACACGTACAGGATCTGGTGCGCTATACCGGAGATGTGCTTCAGACCGTGCTGGTCAATACGCAGATGCCCGACCAAAAAGCGCTCATGTGGTACCGGAAAGCGGGGGAAGAAATGGTGCAGAATGACCTGCAAAAAGGGCCGTACGATATTGTTCTTGATGAGCTGGTGGATACCTCAATGATGCATAAAACATCTTCTGACGTTCTTCGGCGAAGCCTCATCCGCCACGATCCGCACAAACTGGCATCGGCGCTGGTAAAGTTACTTTGAGCAATGAGAACATGAAAAAAGAAGCAGTATGATTTTGTAACAGTATTGTTCTTTTGTTCATTGTTCCTTTGTTCTGTTGAATATGGATGTTCTTATCCTTCACGGCTGGAATTTATCATCAGAAAGATACCAACCGCTCATCAGGGCGTTGAGAAAGAAGCGGTACCGGGTAATTGCTCCTGATTTTCCCGGATTCGGTACAGCGATGCTGCCTTCCCGGGTTTTTGCCCTCGATGATTACGTTACATTTACCGCGGATTTCATAAAGAAGAACAACATGAAGAAACCAATAGTCATCGGCCATTCATTCGGCGGACGGGTGGGAATAAAACTTGCCGGCACAAAAAAAAGCTTAATCAGCGGTTTAGTTTTGACCGGCGTTCCCGGAGTCCGTTTTGCTTCAAAGGCTAAACTATCCTTCTTTCTTATTGCCGCGAAAGTCGGCGGCATGGTATTTTCACTGCCGCTTCTGCGGAACTTACGCGATACGGCGCGCCGTTTTCTCTACCGCGCAGCGAGAGAGAGCGATTTTTACCATGCAAAAGGCGTCATGCGCGGCACCTTTAAACGAATCATTTCAGAAGAGCTTATAACGCCGATGAAAAAAATACGGCTGCCCGTTTTGCTCGTTTGGGGAAGAAATGACGGCGTGACACCCCT
>DATEBW010000131.1:0-12732 GCA_035287165.1 Patescibacteria group bacterium
GTACTCTTTCATATGTTTTTTGAAAAACGGCTGCTCGGTCATATCTCCTCCGACAATGGGGCGAATTTCGACTATATCCCTGCAACGCCTGACCAATTCACGGCGAACGTCTCTCGACCGACAAATCACCGGCACCGCAAAATTTGAAAGCAAGTCGATATGATCATACCGCATCGGATAATACCGATCGGTTTGCGCATAGATAGGACGGGCCATCATAAAAAAATTTTCCTGACGCTTCCTGATAATCTCATCGAGGTAGGACAATTGAATATTGCCGATGATACCGTTTATCTCCGTAGTGCGTAAATTGTATCCCAGATCGTAGAATGTGTAGCGAGAATAAAATAACGAATTCACCTGATGCTTTTTTCGGACGAAAAGCTGCCGTCTCTCCGTAAGATTCCGATCCCACCCATGTGCCCGCACAATCTGTAACATGGTATACAACTGACTATTATCGGTACAAACTGCCCCTCCTTCTATCGTTGACATGTGATGGCCAACGTAAAAGGAAAACGTACTTGCCAATCCGAAATTTCCTAATTTTTTACCTTTATAGAGCGTGCCGAGTGACTCACAATTATCCTCGATCAGTATAATTTTTTTATTCCGGCATAGTGTTGCTATAACGTCAATGTCATCACAGAAGCCGAGAAGATTGGTGATAAAGACCATGCGGAGTGGATATTTTTTCAAAATACTCTGCACTGTTCTGCTTGATATATTCAACGTGTCAAGCTCAACGTCAATGGGAACCGGCTTTAAACCAAGCTGTATCAACGGCATGACATTGGTTGACCACGTTAAAGCAGAAAATCCCACAAAATCGCCGCGCTTTATTTTCCCTATGTTTAATAATGCCTGCACAACGGCAAGATTTGCCGAACTACCACTATTTACCATTGTACAATATCGTCTCCCCTGATACTTGGCAAATGATCGTTCAAACCGATAGCACTGTTTACCGATGCTAAGCTTTTCCTCCTTTTTTATGAATGCGCACAGCAACTGTTTTGTTTTCTTTTCGTTATAAAAGGTAGATTTAACAAGAGGGATCATATATACTCCTTTTCCTTTAGTTTCCGAATAAACACGGTATACCCGAAGCCCCGCCTTGGCGGGGCTGAGTGGTATATAGTAGTTTATCCTATCACAAACGATGTCTCTAATCAATCACGGTATCGGTCCATACCGCCAAACATCTGATAATAGTAGTAGGATAGTCTTACTTGCTTCGTGACACGAGGAAGGTATGCCTCATCCGGTATTTTTCTTATGTGAGATTGAATGTGTTTCCGTTTTTTTAACGTCTGTCGTACATGCAGGATATTCCACAGTATCCCTCGCTGAACCGCCCCTGCATAACTGAATTTTCCGGTAAGCAGATAGCCGACAAAAAGCACCTGATATAACAAAAGCGTAACCGGCAACGTTTTCAAAATGTACTTCCCGGAAAAATTCTTCAAGTAGGTATAAATTCTATTCTTGTGCGCGTGAAAAAGAATATATGATCTCATTATTTGTTTCCCTCCTCCACCACCTTTATGGTACATTTTCACCGAAGGAGTATATATGATTTTGTATCCTGACATCCATATGCGGATACACAAATCCGTATCTTCGTAGTAAGCAAAAAAGTTTTTGTCAAATAGTCCGGTCCTTTCCAGCACTTCTCTTCTGATCAGCATGCATGCGCCTTTTGTAGAAAATATCTCTCTTTGCACATTGTATTTCGGATCATTGGGATTCTTCTCTCTCCCAAAATGGTATAAATTTCCGGTGGGTAAAAAAAATGAACCCACTGAGTCAATCCGGTCTTTCTCAGATTGAAGAATCATCTTTGGCTGCACAGCGCCGTACCGATTATTGGAATAGAGTACGTTAACCAAACCGGAAATTACATCGTCTTCAAGAATCGTGTCACTATTCAGGAGAAGTATGGCGCTTCCTTTTGAATATTTGTATCCAATGTCATATCCTTCGGCCACGCCGGCGTTCGTCTCATTTTGAATGATGGTTACTGACGGATAATGGCGCTTTACCATTACGACGGAAGAATCGGTAGAAGCATTGTCGACCAATAGTATTTCAATGTCTTTATACGTCCCACCCATTAAAGAATCCAGACATTCTTTTAAAAATTGCTTACCGTTCCAATTTACTATAATGACGGAAACGAGTGGTTTTTTCATATATACTCCTTTACCTTTAGTTTCAGAATAAACACGGTATACCCGAAGCTTTTAAAATCGTATAGTTCGGATTTTAAAAGCAGAGTGGTATACATCCCGGGCCGTGTTTTGTGAATGCTATTCACTTATTGTACACCACATATGATCCAACATGAGAATTGCTTGCTGGCAGATTACTCTATTGATCATTGTGTATATTTATATATAATGAGAATCTATGGAATGTAGAGTCTGCAAAAGCAGTAATCTTTATGAATTTTGCTCTCTGGGAGATCAACCTCTTGCAAACAGCTTCATCCGTAAAGACGATCGAGCGAAAAAGGAACCTAAATTTCATCTTATTTTGAACTACTGTGCGCGGTGTGGCATGGTACAGCTGAATGACGTCGTACCGCCAAAATTGATGTTTGAAAATTATTTGTACATCCCATCGGCTTCGCAAACAAGAATTAAACATTTTAATGAGTTAAGTGAGATGCTGATACGGTCGTTGCATGCTACCGAAGACGATCTTGTTGTTGACATAGGCAGCAATGATGGATCATTGCTTGAGCAGTTTATGAAATTCGGCGTGAGAATACTGGGCGTGGACCCATCGGTTAATCTGGCTAAAATCGCTGAACTAAAAGGCATTACGACGATAAATGATTTCTTTAACAGGAAAATTGCCGGGAAAATAGCTAAGAAGTACGGAATGGCAAAGATTGTTACGGCAACAAATGTTTTTGCGCACGTTAACGATATTCATGAATTTGTTAAGGGCATAGAAACGTTACTTGCCGATGACGGATGGTTTGTCATTGAATTTCCCTATCTCGTGGATTTTATAGAAAACTGTGAGTTCGATACCGTGTATCATGAACATTTGTCTTATTTTGCCGTACGGCCGCTGTTAACTTTGTTTGAAAATACAACGCTTGAGATTTTTTCCATTAAGAAGATGGGCCTTGACGGTGGTTCAATAAGGGTATTCGTTCGAAAAAAGTCGAAAGGCGCCACGCAATATCATGAAATTAATAAACTTGTCGAAAAAGAGTTATCGCTCAAACTAAATACACGAGAACCGTATAGGCGATTTGCGAAAGACGTGTTAGAAAGAAAAAGAACATTCAAAAAATTACTTAAAACGTTGAGAGGGAAAAAGAATAAGATCGTCGGTTACGGCGCGCCCGCTAAAGGAAATACTTTTCTTAATTATTGTAACGTCAGCGCAGATGACATTGCCTATGTCGTTGATTCCACTCCCTACAAGCAGGGACTTTTTTTACCCGGAAGTCATATCCCCATTTATCATGAAAATAAAATATATTCAGATACCCCTGACTATATTATACTTCTTGCGTGGAATTTCGCCGATGAAATCATGAATAAAAATGCATCGCTGAGAAAAAAGGGGGTCAAATTTATTCTCCCTCACGAGGATTTCAGAATAGCCTGAACGGCAACCATTCATGATTTGAAGTATTCACTATACCATTTCATGGACATCGTAAGTCCTGTATCAATATCGATCCTTGGCCTCCAACGTAATTGTTTATTTGCTTTGCTCCAGGATACATACTGTACACTTATTTCAGATTTTCTTTTTTCATGTATTTTCTTTATTGTCAGATCTTTTTTTGAAATGACAATAAGCCTTTGAATCAGATTTTCAACCGATATTCTGTTGCCGCTGCCGAAATTGAATATCCTGTTTCCGCTTATTCTATCTATTTTTGCTCTGCCGACTGATAAATAAGCTTCTATCGCATCATCGATAAACAGATACTCCCGGATGGAGTCGCCACCCCACATCGTTGGGCATTTATCAGAAAGAAGTGCGCGTATTGTTTTCGGGATGATCCTGTTGAAATTTACATCTCCCGGCCCGTATATGTTCACAAACCGGGGAATCACCACCGGTAAGTTGAACGTATCTGCATATGACAGAGCGATCAGATCATTACAGGCTTTGGACGTTTCATAAGGTCTCGACGGTCGAGGTGTATATCCTTCATAGTACGGCACGTTGTTTTTACCATACACGTGCGAAGTTGAAGCGATAATAATCTTTTCAAAGTTTTTGATTCGGGCTTCCTCAAGTATGTTGAGCACCCCGTTTATATTTGTACGAAATGTCGTGTGGGGTTTGGACTGACCAGATTCAACGAGCGATTCCCCGGCAAGATGAAAACATATTTCTATCTTCTTTTCCCGGATAAATCGGGAAAGCGCCGACCGGTTCAAAATATCTAATTGACTGGTATGACGACCTTTTCCTGAACGGGATATACCATATGTTTTTGCCCCGTCTTTCATGAGCCGCTTTACCAGATGTTTCCCGATAAATCCGTTACTACCGGTTATCAGCACGCGCTTATTTCTGTAATAATTTTTTAGCATAGAATGCGCTCTTTGTCTGAATAATGACACTGCCGTAAATCATCGTTAAAACAAAACATAAATAAGGATGCAAAAACCAGGCCGGATCCGGTATTTTGCGGAATCCCCTGATTGCATCATAGAGTGGTTTTACCATAGTTGTTGAATACAAAATAAACATCAACAGACGTTTCGCGTCCCGCGATGTATAAACACTATACCTTCGCGCGGCATTTGTATTGATGTAATATTGCTGCATAAACAGCTTTCGCCGGTAGAGAAACTGCGATATGTTTTTATATCCTGTCAGATGAATAATCGTATCTTTAACAAATGCATAGGTAGTATACCCTTTTCGAATAAGGTCTACGTTGACGTCAATATGGAAAAACTTGCCCGGCGATGCCTCGGCTTGCCGCATCAACAGGTTTCTTCGTATAAGAAATCCGTTTGCGCCGAGTGTGGGAACGGTATCAGGATTAAACGAAACAAGATAGTAATGGGGATATTCGATCGCGTCTCGATACAGCGAACGTTCTGTATCCATATAGGATAAACGGTCCGCCTTCCCCAAATAATACGCAAGAGGATCTCCCGCACCAAACAGGGCAAAATATCGATCGAGCAGCGAATTATTCGGGTCGTAATGATAACGGAGCGTTTCAACGCCAACAACCTCATGATGCTTTTGTAAAGGCTCAATCATACGACGCAACCAGTCTCGATGGGGAAGAACGTTATCATGATCAATCAGGAGAATCAGATCACGTGTTGCCTTTGCAACGCCAACCGCCTTGTTATATTCAGCATTTTGACGATCTTTCGGAATGGTTACCAGGGTAACGCCGTGCTTTTTGGCAATCGTACGTGTCGAATCGCTTGATTCGCCATCACAAATAATGATTTCAAGTGACTTTTGAGGGTATCGCTGCATCCGAATGCTGTTCAGACATTTGTCGATGGTATTTTCAGACTGGTACGTTGCAATTACGACAGATATCGACGGAAGTTTCATAACTATTTTCTGACTGAAAGCCGTATAAATGACGGCGTATAGATAGACAGTAATAAAACCATGGTAATAATAGACATGATAATCACCTGTCCAATCGTTTTATGAAAAAGAATAATCAGTACAATCTGCAACAGTGAACAGGCAAAGGCAATGTATGTCGTTTGTTTTTTCTCCATGGCGAGAAAAAAATGCAGCATTAACACGACCATTGATAAAAGAAATGCGTACAAACCGTACAAACCGATATACGAGGTGATAGATGCGTATGCTTGAGACGGGAAGAATACTCGGCCGATTAATTCGGGCATAAAACTATACGCAGCAAGCGCGCCTAATCCTGGAATAAGCGTCAGTATGAGGCTTATTCGCGTATCTTTCACGATGCTTCGCTTACGCGCGATTTGCTGACTGACGACTGAGAATAACACGGTAGACATTGGTATCAGGAGATAAAAAATAGCCTTCCCTGCGATTACTGTAGCGGCGAAAATGCCCGCTTCTTTTTCATGAAAAAAATGTTTTACTAAAATAATGTCTGAACTTATAAACAGCGTGGATGCGGCTGATGCCGCAAGCGTCGGATAGCTAAATGAAATAATATGCTTACGTAGACCGAATGATGCGGTGCTCGTTTCAAACATATACGACCTCATGATCCACAGCAGATAGATCCAAGTAATTACAGAAGAAGCTATTATCGCAATCAAAATCCCGAATACCCCCTGTCCTATAGCTACGAGGTACCAACCAAATCCTAACTTCATGAGGACGCCCAAGACGCCAAGCGCGGTCATGAGTTTGAATAGGAGTAAACCGCGTAAAAATCCTCCGATAACTGACGAAACTAATCCTATCACGATGATAATAACGGTAAGGTCGATAAGCTGCCGTTCTCTGATATTGAGAAAATCTCCGATTACATCGCCGATTGAGAGTAACCCAATCAACAAAAGAATACTGAACCCAATCGTATATATATGCATTTTTTGATATAACCTGATCAGCTTTCGACGCTCATTGCTTGCGAAAAAAGATGCGGCGAATTTTGCCGTCACCGTCGTAATGACCGCACTCGGTAGAGATATAATGACCGTTAGTGAAAACAGAGAGGAAATGATACCGAAGTCAGCCGGCGTTAAAAACCGACCCATCACTAAATTAAAGAGATAATTCCCGAGATTAACGAATAACCCTCCTGCAGTCAACCAGAAACTGCCGGTGATAATTTGATTGGTGCGAAAGGATAAAATATACCGCAACAATTTATTCATGATCGTTTGTTTTCCGATTAATTCGTATGGAATGGCGAATGAATCGCAATACAGCGGGATCTTTGATATTAAAGCGGGATTCTCCCAAAAACAACGGATAGAGAGAAAGAGAGAGTGCAGCGACAAAGCCGGCAAACATACCGTAGCGCTCGGCCGTGATATAAAAAACCAGAAATACCAGAAGCGAAGAAATGAAGACTTCGAACAGGTGGTATGATTCCAGATCACTCACGATTCCCGCCTTCTGATAGAGAATATAATATGTTTTTTTACCCGTCGTCAGGAGCCGGAAATATCCCTGTCCGCGCAGAAAATGTACCGGCTCGTCTATATTGATTCTGTAGTGAGAGAGCGTAAGAACGCCCGCAATAAAAAATAAAAGCGCCATGAGCGCTCCTGCAATTGCTTTATAGTTTTTCATGGAAGATCTGCTGCGTGATTATACCATCCGCAACGGGAAGTAATTATACCCCTTTGCTTTTAGTTTCAGAATAATCATGGTATACCTAAACGGAGCCCGCCAGCTGGCGGGCAGAGTGGTATATAGCCTTTACCGGATGGTTTATATAGGATTATTTATTATTTTTCCCCAACAGAAACGCGACGGCCATATTGAGCGTAAACAGCTTTTTTTCAGTAATCGAAAATCCAGCATCCGAAATCATGGCTTCCAGTCTTTTCGTATTGAAAGTCTGTATATGTGCATCTTTCCACACGCCGTTTCTGATGTGTGTCCACCAGTACCACACGAGGCGGAATAGCAGATTGCCTGTGTCCATTTCGACGATCGCAATCCCGTCCCGGGCAAGTACGCGTTTAATCTCCTGCAACACTTTGTCAGGATCAACGACATGTTCCAGTACTTCCGTACAGATAATCAGATCGAATGAGCCGTCACGGAAAGGAAGTTTGTGACCGTCATGATGATGGAGATGCAGGTTTTTATACTTCCTTTTTCCGTATTCTATCGCGTCTTTGTAGACATCTATTCCCGTACATTGCGCTTTTGGATATTGCCCTGCAATGTTGGATAAAAACCACCCGCTTGCGCAGCCGACATCCAGAATTCTCTTTGGCGTGTTACCTGTTTTTTTTATCAACTCGAGAACCGCATGCAGTTTTGCCGTATGCCATATTTTTTGCAGAATATTTTTCTCTGTTCCCTTTTGATAATAGTCCGGCGGCACCTGATGCCAGACTTCCTCAAGCGACGGCCGCGCAGAATTTGTCTTATTCATAATTCTCCAGCTTATAAACCTTCCATACCGTATTTCCCGGATAGTCCTTGATAAGAGCACTCGGCGTTGCTGATTTATTACAGCTTTCATGGACGATATAGAGTATTGCTTTAGATTCCTGAAACAAGGCAGGGTTTTTCTCATCTATCGAGAGGCATTCGGTGGTAAAGGATATATCGTGCAACGAGAACTTTATATTGCTGTTCTGCTCCTGTGTTTGCCATGCCGTCTGTACGTCGCGCGGATTAAGTTGAGCATAAAACGCATATTGCAAAAGATCACCGAATGATGCAGTACCGACAATAGTCTCGTCGTAGCGGTCTTTGTTTTCAAGAATGGTATAACTCACCTCTTTTAAGCTCTGAAACCACGCTTCACCGCTATAGAACGCGTAGCGGCCATAATAATCAAAGAGATAGCTCCCGAGCAGATAGCTGTAGCTGATAATAAGGATGGAAAGAACAAGCGGCCGTATTCGCGAAATCAATGTACTGCGCCAGACAAAAAGAATCCCGCCCGCAGCAAAGACCGGAAACACCGTCGAGAGCAGTAGGTTGCGCGCCGAATACGGTAAGCCGCCTAACATACCCGGCAATCCTGCGATGAGAGCAAGCAGCACGACAAAAGTTGCGGCGCGCTTATTCACCTGATACAGGTATGCAATTCCCGGAATAATGAAAATCATGTCGAGAAAAAATATCCGTCCCCGCGACCAGATAGAGTAGATTTTATTCGGTTCCGTGTAGAGAAAAAGAAACTCGGGAGAATACCCTTTGACATAATTCTCACGGAGTTTGCTGACGATATACATAGGCTTATTTAAAAATATCCGGCGGATAACGAGCGGTCCCTGCGCCTCACGGATCTGCGTATCTATCTCCTGCTGCATACGCATGTCGCCGAAAATCGATCCTTCTGCGGTTAGATACGCTTTTCCGTTTAACATGATAACGATAAATAGAGAAGCCGTGATGCCTGCTATGCCGATCACAAAAGCAGTCCACTGGCGGCGTTTCATTTCCAGAACGGTAACACCGAACCAGATAAGTAATAAGCTCAAGGGGAAAAGAATGATGTTCATGCCGCGATAACTGTAAATCGCCAATAAGAATGATATCGTTGAAAAGAGTGGTATCCGGCCTTTTTTAGCTTCTGCCACAAACAGAAGTATGCCGAGAAGATAGAAAAAAAGGGAAAAATTCGGATCGTACGCAGAGCGGCTGAAGTGTAAATGCCATGGTGAAATGGCGAGAAATAGTCCGGAGAGAAGCGCCAGGCCGCTTTTCTTGAAAAGAAGCTTTGTCAGTGTATATACAAGCAGAACATCGCCCACGCCGAGTATCGCAGCAGGCAACCGTCCGATCGTAGCAGATAAGCCGAACAGCCAGTAAAACGGAATAGGCAAGTATGTTGCAAGGGGCAAAAACGGGAATCCGCCCTGATTAACCCAGGTAAAAAGCGGAAGAAATTCTCCGAATACATTTCTCCCTGTAGTTGCGAGCGAATATGCGTTATAAATATATCCGAGCTCATCGTTGGTAACGACCGCTGGTACAACGCCGAGTTTCCAAAAACGGAGAAACGCAGCAAAAATGAGGATTGCTATAAGAAGAATGATTTCTTTATGTGCCCTGATCATAATCTATACGTACTATTGTGATAGTATATGCATCTTCAGTAAAAATGTAAACGCATAAGAAGCCATCTTGTGCATTGACAACAGGAACAGGTCAGTGATATGATTTTAGTATGCGAAAAACGATCGTTTTACTTCTCGCAATACTCTTATTTACCATCTTCAACAAGCCGTCGTTTGCCAAAGAGGGCGTGATGAACGCAACGGAATCGGCGAAAGTAGGCACATCATCTTCCGAATACAAACTCCCTCACCCCGGCATGCTACCGGATAATCCGCTGTATAAGATCAAGACGCTCCGGGATAAAATTATGGTGTTTTTCATCAGAGACCCCATGGATCTGGCCGAAAAACACATTCAGCTCGCCGACCGCCAATTGTACGAAGCGTTGAAGGTAGCTGAAAAAGGCAATATTCCGCTCGCTGTCCATACCGCCTTTAAAGGGGAACACCAGATGACGCTCGCAACTTCACAGATCCGCAATATTGAAACAATTGAAGAATTATCTGAAATAAAGGAAAAATCGTTGTCCGCTTCGCAGAAGCACCGCGAACTCCTCGCCGGGATTGCCGACCGTGCAAAAGACGACGCGGAAGCGGCCGGGCAGGTAGAACAGATCATACAATTTTCTTACCAAAACGACCAGTCAATCCGAAACGCTGAAGAAGAGCGGATACAGCAGAAAATGTTTGAGGAGTTGCTTGACGACGAACTGGAAAGTGAAAGTGAAGATGAAGAAATTGATGACGACAACGATGATAAAGAAGATATCGATGAGGATATTGATGACGACAAAGACGAATAGAAGGCTGCCGCATTACCCTATCGTTCACACTGAATTACTGATCTATCTCCCCCTATCTGCTTCTAAACCTACGCAATCAATGGTTGAATTCTATACGGCGCTGTTGTCTGGCATACCGGTAAAAATAGACCATAAAAACCAGAATCAGCAGGGATGCCGATCCTATCATAACGGATAGTACGTCATAAAACGAACGGTGAAAGAGAATAATGCCGCCGATCTGGACAACGGAAATCACCAGCGGCATCGTTAATATCAGCGTATGTTTTCCTGAAATAAAATAATTCACAAACGTATAGGACATGTTGTAGAGAAGAAAATAAATCCCAAAGAGCCATAAATAAGGGGCGATGGCAAAATATTCGCGCCCGTACAGCAGCGAAATTACCAACTCCGGCATAACGCGGTAAGCCAGGAGTATGACCGAGGACAGCACAATAATCCCTGCCTGGGCAAGCAGCAATTCTTTAACGGCCGATTTTCCCTTCGCATGTTTTTGAGTGGCAATCGGCAGCAATACGATCGACAAAGAAGAAGCAAAAAACAGAACGATTTTTCCCATCGTCGCCATTGCGGCATACAGACCCGCATCATAGCTTTCAAAAAAATGTTTTACCAGCAGAACGTCGACATTGATCAGAAGCCCTTTTCCCAGAAGCGCAACGGCAATCCATTTTTGCGTAAAATAACGTTTCAACGTAAACCGTTTCAGGAAGTGGCTCTGGATGCGCAAATAGTTTATCGACGACATTACCACCAATGTAGATTGGAACGCATATAACCAGTACGGTTTTACAGCGGATACGGCGGGAGATTTTCCTTTTTTTGAAAGCGAAAATATCGTCGGAAGCATAAAAAGCGCCACGATCCCGGTAACCAGAATAGATCCGAACATGCCGTAGAGCACACCGAGTACCCCTAATCCTAAAAGAATTGCTCCGTAGGAAAATACGACCCGAAGAAACGCTGACAGAATTGAGAGCGCTGAAAAAGAAATGAACCGAAGAAGCCCCTGAAGCGTCGCGAGCGGAATAATGATGAGGAGTGAGAATGCGAACTCGAGGCCGAGCAATAGAACCAACACTTTTTGTTCAATATGGAGAAAAGACGCAATTGCCGATTGCAATACAACGAACGCCATAACGATCAGGACAGCGAGCAGGGCGACGTGCCTCGTCATGGAAAAGAGAAATGTTTTCATGCCCCGGTTATCCCGTAGGGCGGCATACGCGGCAATTTTTTGGGTAATGAGCGTGTTGATGAGCGTGGCGGGAAATCCGATGACATATGATAGAGAAATGAGAGCAGCGAGGATCGAATATTGGTCGGGCCCGAGCATGCGGCCGGTAATCAGATGAAAGACATAATTTAACCCGTTGATAATGGCCGTACCGCCAAAAACTATTGCGCTGCCTTTGATCAAACTATGCCGGGAAAGAAGGAGTAATTTTTTATACATATTGTTTTATAACCTCGAGCGCTTTGGCAGCTGTATCATTCCATGAAAACCGTCTGGCGTATTCACTGCTGTTTCTGTTAGTTCGCTCGTTTATTTTCCGGGAACGAAGCATTTTCAGGACACCCTGCGCGAGTGCCCGGGGATTTTGCTCTACCGTCAGCCCGTTATTTCCCTGCTGAATGCTGTCGCGCAACCCGGGAACATCATAAACAACTGACGGCGTACCGACACTCGTTGCTTCTGATACGGTCAGTCCCCACCCTTCATGCATGGAGGGAACGATTAACACGTGCGCCCGGGCGAGCAATGAGAATTTTCTTTGTTCGGAAACGTAGCCATGGAACACTATATGTTTTTCAAGCTTGTACGTTGAAACGCGCTTTTTTAAATAGGTAACATAAGAGAATTCTCCCGATCCGACCATCCATAGTTTTATATTGGGTACTTCGTGTCGGATAATCAATAACGCTTCGATCGCATCTTCCGCCCCTTTCAGTCTGTTTAATCGTCCGAGATACATAATCGTTGGCTGTTTTTCCTTTTTTTCAAACGGCATATTATCCAGCAGCGAGACACCCATCGGAATAACGGTAATTAAATCTGTTGAAAAACCATAATCGAGTAATTCCCGTTTCGTCGACCCGGAAATAGCCATCGCCGGCGCGTCCTGGTAAAGCCATAAATAGTAACGCTCGATCAATCGGAATAGTGCCGCAAGAGGAGCGGGGAAGAGTTTGAAAAATCTCCGATT
>DATEBW010000132.1:0-5344 GCA_035287165.1 Patescibacteria group bacterium
CTATGTGCTGGAAGATACCCGCATCGTCGTCTTTGACAAAACCGGCGATTACTATTCCCAATACCGCTGGCCCGGCTTTTCCGACGCAACCGATATTATCGTTTCGGCAGCGGAAAATAAAATTCTGGTCCTGGCAGGAAGCAAGATTTATGGGATAGATATAAAAATTTAATTCGGATAGAATACATCATGAATTATAAAGGCACTATCATCGAAGAAAGTTTACAGGACGCTTCTGTTTTGAAGGATGTTACAATAGTGGAAACAAAAGTTGAACCTATTACTCCGGAACATAAGACCCCTTGGTTACGCCAATGGACATTGCATAGCGTTGAAATTCCGGAAGAAAAAGCTCAAGAAGTTGCGGAGAAGATAAGTCGGATATTTGATATAGAACATCCCGACTGGTACGCTGATTATAAAAACGACTTGTACCACTTCATTATTTTTGCAGGACGGGTCTTTAAAGTAGACAGAGCAAACCCGGCAGCATATCAAGAAGCAAAAGACTACGGAATTTCAATCGGCATACCCGAGTATCAATTAGATTTTGTACCGAAGGACAGCATGTGGGAACGATAAATAATGAAAAACATTTCACGAGAGCAAGCATTCCAAAAACTCACTGAACTCATCGATAATCAAAATTTAATAAAACACTGTCTCGCCGTTGAAATGGCGATGAAGAGCTACGCGAATCATTTCAACATACCCGAAGAAGAGCGCGAAACATGGGCGATTGCCGGACTCCTGCACGACGCTGATTGGGAGAAATTTCCCGACAAACATCCGAACATCATCATTACCTGGTTAAAAGAGCAGGGAGCATCAGAAGAGCTTACTAACGCCGTTGCCGCACACGGATTTAATTTTAACGTTGAAGCGAAATCGCTCATGGCAAAAACACTCCGGGCAGTAGATGAATTAACCGGTTTAATCGTCGCCGTCGCGCTGGTAAAAGATAAAAAACTCGCCAATGTTTCGGTCGAGTCAATCAAGAAAAAGTGGAAGGATAAAACGTTCGCCAAAGGCGTCAACCGCAACGATATCGTTCGCGGCGCGCAGGAGATTAACCGTTCGCTCGACGAGCATATTGCGCTCGTACTGGCCGCTATGCAAGATCACGCCGGCGAAATCGGACTATAATCCGACTCTCTTGGCTTCTCCTGCATCCTATGCTATCCTGAATCATCATGGGAAGATTGCTGAAAAAACACCCGGAAATGGACGCCGGACAGGATGAACAGGAAAAAAAAGAACGACACCCGTTTGATATCTCGCATACGATAGATGCGTCCATCTACACGACGCTTGTCGGACAAAAGACCCCGGACCCGGAAACCGTACGGGGGAGGACGGTTGCGTACATCGTTGCCGCGCTCATCTTTGCCGCCGTCTATGCGACACTTCCCGGCTTTAAGTGGGTAAGCAACGTCCAGCTGTATATACTCCTTGAGCTTATTGCCACCGTTTTCTCCCTCATCGTCAGCGTCATGGCGCTTATTAAATATAATACGCGCCACTACAACAAGTATCTCTTCATCGGCATCGGCTTCTTAGGCTCGGTGCTCATCCATTGGCATGCGGTTTTAACCATAAGCACCATAGCTGCATTCGGCGGCGGGGTCGATTTAACCACACACACCGCACGGTACTGGCTTTTTTCACAGCTTTACCTGTCGCTTTTTATCATAGCAAGCATCGTGGTGTGGTGGCGTGAAAAATACATCCATATCGCCAAAATAAGCAAATACACCATCGCCTCCGCTCTTTTCATCACGTTTCTGTTACTTTCCCTTTTTATCGATCCCGTTACGGGAAGAGTATTTCATCTGCTTATTTTGGTCATGTTAATCTCCGCATTTATCGGTTCGCTAAAAAAACAGCAGTGGAAGTGGAAATTTTTCGAACATTGGTTCCTGCTTGCCCTTATAGGATTTATCACGGCAGAGCTTTTATATCTCTCTTCCGGCACCGCGTTTGATACCCTGTTCACCGCGGCATATATCATCAAAATCATCAGCTATAGTTTCACCCTTGTCGGGCTTCTGATGAGTATGTATGTTGCTTTTTTGGAGGTAGAACAGGCGCGCGATAAAATTGACACAATTCTTAAAAGTATCGGTGACGGTGTCTTTGTCGTCGACGCACACGGGACAATTCTTCTCATGAATAAAGTCGCCGAGCGGATGACTGGCATGCACTTCCCCGTTGCAAAAGGCAAACACTATAAAGAGGTATTTCACTTTATCTCCGAAGAAAATCCGAAGCTTCCCTACCGTTCGTTTGTCGAAGAGGTCATCAGAACGGGAAAAATGAAAGAGCTTTCCCACAATACGCTCCTGATACGCAAAGACGGTATGCACATACCGATATCCGATAGCGCGGCGCCGATCAAAGACGACCAAGGACATGTCTTTGGCTGCGTCATCGTATTCCGTGACATTACCCGCGAGAAAGAGCTGGAAAAAACAAAAGATAACTTTCTCTCCATCGCCGCTCACCAGCTGCGGACACCGCTCGGCGCGATGCGCTGGAATATGGAAATGATTCTCAATGAGGATATTGGCAAGATTCCGTCCCCGATTAAGCAAATTATCGAGCAAATCTATACGAGCAACCGTACGATGATCAAGCTGGTGGACGATCTGCTGAATGTTTCTCGCATTGACCAGCGCCGCGTTTCAGACAATCCGGAGGAAGTCGATATAGCGGCACTTATCCATTCGGTCATTACGGAATTAGCAAGCGAATCTTTCCGGCGTAACGTTAAGGTCTCGCTCAAAACAGTACCATCAAAACTTTCTTCCGTTATCATCGATCCTGCCCGATTGCGCGAAGTGACTATGAATCTCATCTCCAACGCGATCAAGTATAACCGCGTTGCCGGTTCCGTGGATATACACATCAGAGAACAGGATAAATACTTCACGATCACGCTGGCGGACACGGGCATCGGCATACCTGCAGAAGACCGTGCTATGCTCTTTAGTAAATTCTACCGGGCGCAAAACGCACGAACCAGCGCAACCGACGGCACCGGCCTCGGTTTATTCGTGGTAAAATCGTATATGGAAGCGTGGGGCGGCACAGTCTCGTATACGAGCACTCTGGGTAAAGGAACCACTTTTACGATCATCTTGCCGAAAAAACCAAAACAGCAAGTGCTTGATACTTACCTTGCACGCCATCCGCAGAAGATAAGCCAGACGACTTAAGCTTTAATCAGGAAGAGTTACCCGGGTAACATTCAAGATTTGTGTTCAAATCAGCACAATCCAATATAGCAGAATTCATCGTACTCAATACCATATGCCGAATACAAAACCGACAGATAATACGCCGTTAAAACCCTCTGGCAGGCCGTTTGTCCTCGTTGCAGAAGACGATCAATTTTACGCTAATATCTATAAGGTTAAACTGGCCAAAGAAGGATATGACGTCACCGTAGTCGGTAATGGAGAGTGGGTGCTTTCCGTTGCAAAAAAGCGCAAACCGAATATCATTTTGCTTGATCTCGTCATGCCGGTCATGGATGGATTTGAGACGCTTAAGGCGCTTAAAAAAGATCCGGAACTCGCTAACATTAATGTCATCATCCTCTCAAATCTCGGCCAGGACGAAGACATCCAAACAGCCAAGTCACTCGGGGCAAAAGACTACCTCATTAAAGCAAACAACTCTATCCAGGAAGTCGTCGCAAAGATAAAGCAGTACGTGGGGTAACCGTGGTATTATTATCCTATGGCTGCCTACACCAATCAACAGCTGTACTATGCTTTGAGTGAGCTGCAACTTATCAACCAGCGGGAGCTTGATGCTGCATGGCGGGCAAGCAACAACACCAATATCCCGCTTGCCTCTATTCTCCTGCGACAGGATTTGGTTAAAGACGAACACTTAGGCGAGATCATCGCCGACCTGATTAAACTCCCTTTCATTGTCCTTTCCCGCATTACCATTCCGCACGACGTTTTGACCACCATTCCCGAAATCGTTGCTAAAAAACAGCATATTATCGCGTTTAAAAAAGACCGTGATGGCCTGCATGTGGCGATGAGCGATCCGAGCAACATTCAACTGCGCGATTTTCTTGCCAAAAAAACCGGGCTACCCATTATCATCCACTTTGCCACGACTCTTGATATTGAAAACAAAGCGCAGGAATACACACCCGACGTGAAAGAGGCGTTTGAAACGATTATGCATAAAAACGTCACTGAAGCCAAAGGCGCCGCGCATACCGAAGTACCCATCATAACAATCGCTGATACTATCATCCTTTACGCGTACCAAAACCGCGCCTCCGATATCCATATCGAGTCGTTCACCGATCACACGCTCGTGCGTTTTCGCATCGACGGCATGCTCCACGACGTCGTTGAGCTCCCTAAAAACCTGCATCTGCACCTTATTAACCGTATACGCGTCATGGCAAGCCTGCGTACCGATGAACATCAGAAAACGCAGGACGGCAAAATCCGCTGGCGTCCTGCCAATGCCGCTGCCGATGCTGAAGCATTCGATATTCGCGTCTCTATCGTTCCTGCCATAAAAGGTGAAAAGGTAGTCATGCGACTTCTGTCTGAACGTTCGAGACAATTTTCTCTTGCTGACCTCGGGTTTTCGGCAAAAGATTTTGAAAAAGTGCAAAGCTCGTATCAGAAACCCTTCGGCATGCTCCTCACCGTCGGCCCGACCGGGTCGGGGAAAACAACCACGATATACACGATTATCAAACTGCTCAATAAACGCGATGTGAATATCATGACGATCGAGGATCCGGTCGAGTATGATATTGAAGGGGTCAATGCGCTGCAGGTAAACCCGAAAACCGGTTTTACCTTTGCTACCGGGCTACGGTCAATTGTTCGCCAGGATCCCGATGTCATCTTCGTCGGTGAAATCCGGGACGAAGAAACGGCGGGCATTGCGGTGAATGCCGCCATGACCGGACACGTCGTTTTAACCACACTCCACGCCAACAACGCCGCAACGACCTTTCCGCGCCTTACCGACATGAAGATTGAGCCATATCTTATCGCCTCAACGACCACCGCAGTCATCGCACAGCGGTTGGTCAGGAACATTTGCCAGCAGTGCCGCGTCAGTAAAGAACATTCGCTTGCCGAATTTACCGGCGATATCCCTCTTGCCACCCTGACCAAATACTTTCCCCCGGATAGCCAAGTGCGCCTCTATCATGGTAAAGGGTGTGAGATATGCCATCAGACCGGCTATGCCGGCCGTATCGGGCTCTTTGAGATCCTCGTGATGACAGAGGCGGTACGGCAGGCAATCGTTGCCCGCAAAGACGCATCAACGATCCATCAGATCGCGGTAC
>DATEBW010000133.1:0-19107 GCA_035287165.1 Patescibacteria group bacterium
TAGCTTTTAGTTTCGAGTAAGATATACGATGTTTTAATATGTCATCTCGATTTTAAAAGCTCCGTTTTGGTATACCATGATTATTCTGAAACTAAAAGAGAAGGGGTATAACTGCCGCTAAGGTATCTTCTTTTTATTATCCATAACATATCCATACCATCGTGGCATGGATAGCCGGTGGATATAACGGTGGGTAAGACGTTGTGCTTATACCGTTTTATGCGGTATCCTGAAACGGGGATTACGATATGAGATTTCGTTTCCTATTATTACTTCTGATGTTTCTGTGGTCTGTCGGAGTGTTGATTGTAATTCTTGTCCATCCGTCATTGCGATCGCGTCAAGAAAAGGAAAAGCAATCTCAATCATTAAATGCAATAGCCACCTCCGGACGCTACGTCGTGACTCGCGATGACATGATTGATAGGCAACTAACGCCCACACCGCGATTTTCACCTTCACCACTTTCGCTTGACCGAATCTTTTCCGAAGACCACACGTGGATTGCGACATTAGCCGCCGAGCGGGTTCGGACCGTTATTGCTACGGGTGATGTATTGTTGGCCCGCGCGGTGAATCTGCGGATGATTCGTTATAACAATTTCCTATGGCCATTTGAAAAAACTGCGGACATTCTTCGTTCGGCTGATATTACCGTTATCAATCTTGAAACACCACTGATTAAAAATTGTCCGGTGACGGCAGAAGGAATGATCTTTTGCGGCGACCAGCGAAACGTCGAAGGACTCGTATTCTCCGGCGTTGACGTGGTAACTATCGCCAATAACCACATAGGAAACTGGGGGCAGCAGGGAGTTGACGATACCGTTGCCATTCTTTCCAATGCCGGAATGATTCCGGTCGGTAATACCAATCCTGGGATGATTACGATTGGCGATTCACGATTTACGTTTTTGGGATATAACGATGTCGGAAAGCAAACGGGCGTTCGTCACGTTGACGACGGAACATTTGAAGATGATATCCGATTAGCCAAACAGAATGCTGATGTAGTAACCGTTTCGTTTCACTGGGGCGTTGAATATACGCACAAGCCGACAGGTCGACAAATTGACATTGCGCATCGCACAATCGACGCCGGCGCTGATCTGGTTATCGGCAATCACCCGCATTGGGTCCAGCCGCCTGAAATTTATCAGGGTAAACTTATTGTCTACTCGCACGGCAATTTTATATTCGATCAAATGTGGTCTCAAAAAACGCGGGAGGGAATCGTCGGGAGATATACATTTTATGACGATACGTTAATCGACGCAGAATTTCTTCCGGTCATCATTGAGGACTTCGGCCAGCCGCGGTGGGCGAACGATGAGGAGAAAAGGATTATGGACGAGATAACAAATGTAAGTATTACGTCGACTTTATAGCCTTGATAACAATATCAGGCGCAACATTTGTCTCTTCAAGCCAGCCTTCTCCTTCAGCCAATGGATACGAGACATTAATATGAGAAAAACCTGCCTCTTCCAATACTTTCAAATAGTCTTGTTCTGTCCAATAAACATCATCTATCTCGAAGGAATTTTCGCCTTTAAGAATGCAAGTAATAGGATCGCCACTGCGAGGATTACCCACTTTCTTATATGCATAACTTACATATTCACAGCCTATAGAATCAGGATTGGTTGAAATTACTACTAAAATGCCGTCTCTTTTCATTACCCGTGCCATTTCTTTTGCCGATTGTATCATTTCATCTTTGCTTTTTATTTCTACCCAAACATGGGCACATACAGCTGCATCAACATATTCATCCGGTAAGGGAATACGATCAGTGATTAATTGAAAACTAATGCCATTTTCCTGAAGTCTTTTCGCCTGTTCAATCATATTTGCATCATGGTCAACTCCGATTACTTCTTTTGCCCCGAGTGTCTTAACGAGCTGTGTAGAGCGTCCTGCCCCACAACCGTAATCGAGAACTCTTCCTCCGGAAATTTCTCCGAGTACACGCGCCATTTCATTGAAGCTTACTTCATAGGTGGTGCCAATGACGCCTAGTTTGCCGTAAATGGCCGCATTCTCTGGTGAATATTTATACATAACGTATCTTATTAGAATTAAAAATGACTACATTCGTTAGATGCAGTCTTGACGAATATTGCGTAGAGGTATTATATCAGCGTGCCGTAAATGAGCGTCCCGACAACGCCCAGCGTATACGAAATTGCAAAATACATCGTCACCGGAAGGTGTGCCGGTTTATGTTTCCCTTTAAACAATAGCCACAGCGCAAGGAGCATGACCGCGCCAAAAATATACAGGTCAATGCCGATTTCTTCAAATGCCAAATTGGCAAAGATTCCCAAACCGATTATGAAGCTGTTTGCGCTGATAGCAGCTATACCGCGCCTCGTTACCGCATTTGTCCGCGGATGGAAATATTCAATTCCCATGAGCGCGATGTTTAATAATATGAACCCTGCGTAGTAGACGTAGTGGCTGAATTCATCATCGTTATACGCAATAATTCTGCAGATCGTCGTGGCGCTTTCCCCGCTGTCGCAGAACCGGATATTGAGGTAATTCGTGACCTCATGGGTGCCGCTGCCGGCAGCAAAGAGGTAAATGCCGGTGATCAGTAGGAGATTAAAAACCGCGAGATGTGTTATACGCGCGGCTTTACCATTCTTCATAATGTTTTCTTTTAAAAAATAGTAGAGAAGGACGCTGGCAAGGGGAATCGGAATCATGGCGAGGAAATCCATGAGACGAAGATAATCGAAGGGCTGCAGGTACTGTTGCGTGATCGGCGTCAGACGGTTAATCGACAATGCGACAATCGTAGCCGACAGGCCGGTGAGGAGGATATGAAAGATTTTCATATAGTCTACTCCTATGATGTAGGATTTTAGCGTTAAATACATTATAAATCATCGATCTGCAATCATCAATCATCAATCCTTCGTGCGCGTTGACACCGTGAATGGTTGATGGTACAATTCAATACAATAATGAAACTAAAAAGCACCTGACGGGCTTTCCGTTTCACCTGAATGTATAAGGGCATGTTTCGCCCCATTCGGGGGCGATTTTTTTTGTGAGTCAGATCCGGAGCATTCGGATGAAAAATCAGGATCATCCGGATCGCTAAAAATATGATTTCATCACTATTAGGGAAAAAAATTCGGCAGACACAGCAGTTTGATAAAAACGGTCGGCGATGGCCAGTCACTGAACTGGAGGTCGGACCGTGTCCGGTCGTGCATATTAAAAAGACTTCATCCGACGGATACACCGCGCTTCAAATCGGTTTTGGCATGCGCAAGGAAAAAAACGTCTCCAAACCACAGCGCGGACACATGAAGAAAGCGAGGCTTAGCACAACGCCTCGCTTTTTACGTGAAATACGTCTGGCCAATGACGAAGCGCTCGGCGCCGAAATTCAACCGGGAAATGCCCTGACCGTCGACCAAATTTTTTATCCCGGAGATATCATAACCGTATCCGGCGTTTCAAAAGGAAAAGGATTTGCCGGTGCGATAAAGCGGTGGGGATTTTCCGGCGGGCCCAAAACTCACGGACAGTCTGACCGACATCGTTCTCCCGGCTCCATCGGCGCCGGTACGACACCGGGCCGCGTGCTCAAAGGCAAAAAAATGGCCGGCCGCATGGGAGGCGATCGCGTCACGGTGAAAAATTTGCGTGTCTTAACGGTGGATTCAGAAAACAATAAGCTTATCGTAACAGGATTGGTGCCGGGTCCTTCCGGTACGCTCATAACGGTGACACGCACTATTGCCGCTGACCGGACAGAAGAAAAAGGAGCAACAGAAGTGCCGGCAATACCGGTAGAAGAAAAAAAGGCTGAACAAACAGCAGACGCCGTAACGAAACAGGATAAAACAACCGAAAAAGAACCGGAGCAGAAGGCTGAAGCTGATAAGGTAAAAGAAACAATGGCGCAGGAATCAGAAAAGAAGTCAGAAGAGCTTGAAAAAAAGGAGGAGAAATCCTAAATAACGCGAATTACGAAATTCAGGCTCGTCATGCTGAATTTATTTCAGCATCTTTGTTCTCTTGATCCTGAAACAAGTTCAGGATGACAGTTAGAACTTAGAATTTTGAATTTGTTATTTTTATACTATGGCAACAAAGACAACAACACGTACTATTAAAACAGTTGCAAAACCGGCGAAGAAAATCGTTAAGAAGGTTAATACGGCTAAAACAGTTACCAAATCCGATTCATCACTTACCGTACCGGTTCTGGACGTCAGCGGGAAAAAAACGGGAACGGTGACCTTGCCGAAAGAGATTTTTGATATAACGGTGTCGCCGAAACTGATAGCGCAGGCAGCGCGCGTTTATTCAGCAAATCAGCGGCAGGGCGGCGCAAAGACGAAAACACGCGGCGAAGTTACGGGAAGCAGGAGAAAAGTCTGGCGACAGAAAGGAACGGGACGCGCCAGGCACGGCGATCGGTATGCACCGATTTTTGTCGGCGGCGGTATTGCGCACGGTCCGCGGCCACGAGACTTTTCCCGTGTTTTACCAAAACGCATGCGGAGAAAAGCGCTTTCAGCCGTTTTGACGAATTTTTTACATAAAGACAAGATAATCGTCATCGACGGATTGGACACTCTTAAACCAAAGACACTGACGCTTATGGGAACGCTTGCCAAAATCGGTTGTCCGGTACGGCAGAAAAAACTGTCTCATTCCGTTCTTATCGCAACGCCGTCAAAAAGTGAAAGCGTTGTCCGAAGCGGCCGGAACATTCAGGGACTTTCAATAAGAGAAGCAAATTTGCTTACTCTTACCGAATTATTAAAGCAAAACCAGCTCGTTTTGATGAAAGATGCAGTTGCAGTAATAGGCGCAAGGACCAAACGCTGAAGAGACAAAAAATGACCATTTTAAAGAAACCGATCATTACTGAAAAAGCCATGGGCCAGACCGCCAGACGGTATTACACGTTTGAGGTGGATCGGCGCGCAAGCAAGCATCAGATAAAGGCGGTGGTCGAGCAATTGTTTCAGGTGACCGTAGAACAAGTGCGCACACGGATCAAGCGCGGCACGCAGAAACGCGTGGGCAAAATGCGGCGCACGATCACGACGTCGCCCGTTAAACAAGCACTGGTAAAACTTGCGCCTGACCAGACGATCGATTTATTTACTGTTACTGAAGAAGGAAAAATAGCATGAATACGTCAAATACACCGTTAAAATCACTGACAGAACATCTCCCGTATCGGGCGGGACGCGATCATAAGGGACGGGTCAGTGTCCGCCACCGCGGCGGCAGGCACAAACGCCGATACCGTATCATTGATTTTGCACGGAATAAAATAGATGTGGAAGGCCGTATTGCCAGTATCGAATATGATCCTAACCGCGGCGCCCAGATAGCACTTGTCGTATATCGGGACGGTGAAAAACGGTACATGCTGGCACCGGACAAACTCGTCGTAGGTGAGACTATTGTCGCCGGGGAACAGACGCCGATTAAGAACGGCAACGCCATGCCGATAGGCAATATCCCCATCGGCATGCAGATACATAATGTTGAGCTTCTACCCGGCGCCGGCGGTAAGCTGGCACGCGGCGCGGGCAATTACGCAACCGTCATGTCAAAAGAAGGTGGCTACGTTCGCTTAAAACTGCCGTCCGGAGAAGTACGCATGGTCGACCAGCGTTGCCGCGCGACACTCGGCCAATTGTCCAATACGGAACGTAAGCATGAGAAGATCGGAAAGGCCGGAAGGAAACGCCATATGGGTTTTCGCCCGACTGTCCGGGGTGTTGCACAAAATCCCCGGTCGCATCCGCACGGCGGCGGAGAAGGACGAAGCGGTATCGGCATGCCGTCACCGAAATCGCCGTGGGGAAAGAAAACGCTTGGTTTCCGCACACGAAAGAAGAAATCGAGTGATAAGTTTATTGTGGAGAGGAGAAAGAAGTAACCTATTAACTTAATAAACCGATTAACCGATTAACAGCGTAGATATACCACTCTGCTTTTAAAATCCGAAATGGTATGCCTCGTAGCTTTTAGTTTCGAGTAAGCTATACGGTCTTTTACTATGCCATCTCGATTTTAAAAGCTCCGTTTTGGTATACCATGATTATTCTGAAACTAAAAGCGAAGGGGTATATTTTATCTGTTCGTAGGTTGTTTGGTTGATCAGTAAAAAGTATGTCAAGAAGTTCTAAAAAGGGGCCATACATAGACGAAAAATTACTGAAGAAAGTCCAGAGCCAGAAGCAAGGCGGCGGCGGCAACGTTCCCATCAAAACGTGGGCGCGCAACTGTCAGGTACCGCCCGAATTTGTCGGACATAAGTTTGCCGTGCATAACGGACGGATTTTTATCGAGGTATTAATCAGTGAAGATATGGTCGGGCACCGTCTCGGTGAATTTTCACCGACACGGACATTCCGTGGTCACGGCAAGATTACGAAAAGAGTGATGGAAAAGACGTAAATTCTACTAATTACTAATGATTACGAATATACGAATAACTCAAGGAATAATGAATAAATTAACAAAGAACAAATAGTTTTATAGTGTTTTTTTGCTCATTGCTCTTTTGTTCTTTTGAATTAGTATATTCGTAAGTATTCGTAATTAGTAGCATATGGAAATTAAATCAGAAGCAAAATATATTCGAGTGACACCGCAAAAGATGCGGCTCATCGCCCATGCGGTCAGGCGGTTGCCGTTGGAAAAGGCGTTGACGTTCTTGTCCACGGTCAATAAACGGGCAGCGTTGCCGCTTGCAAAGGCGATCAAAAGCGGAATAGCCAATGCCGAACAAAACCATAAAGTTTTACGTGGCCAGCTGCGGTTGAAGGAATTGATGGTCGATGAAGGACCGACGTTTAAGCGTTGGCGTGCTGCATCCCGCGGCATGGCCCATAGGTATGAAAAAAAGACGAGTCATATAACGGTGATATTAGATTCAAATGAACCTTCCCTCGCCGCGTCAGACGCGGCTTCGGCGGGCAAGCAAAAGAGCAAAGCCCGCCTGACGGTGAGGCAGGGAGTAAACGAACAAAAGAAAACGCCGGAAAAAGTACAAGAAAGCAAACAAGTTGCGAAAGTTCCCGCACAACAGAAAAAGGGATACCAGGAAACTATCGAGCAACGAGGCCAGACGCCCGTAAAAAGCCAGCAGTATCAGAAGAAAGGACTTATAACGCGAAAAGTAATCGGCGGTTAATAAAATTATATGGGACAAAAAATAAATCCACATGCACTTCGGCTCGGCATACTCCATACGTGGGACTCGCGGTGGTTTACCCAGAAAAAACACGAGTTCCGCAAGACGCTGCTTGAAGATATTAAGCTGCGGGATAAGCTTATGCATGACCTGCGGTCGGCGGGCATAGCGCGCGTAGAAATTGAGCGTTCAATCCGGAGGGTTGATATTACTTTACACGTCGCGCGTCCGGGAGTCGCGATTGGCCGCGGCGGCGAGGAATTGAACAAGATAAAGAAAAAAGTAGAAGATTTTTTTGAAAACCGTACCTCGAAGGTTAAAGTAGACGTACAGATTGAAGCAATCAAAAAACCTGATCTAAATGCCCACCTTGTCGGACAAATGGTTGCGGATCAGCTTGAACGCCGCATCCCCCATAAGCGCGTAGTCGCTCAGGCAATATCGCGAGTAATGGAGTCGGGAGCAAAGGGAGTGAGAATTGTATTAGGCGGACGGATCGCCGGTGCGGAAATTTCACGTACCGAAAAATATTCACAGGGTACGGTGCCGCTGTCCACGGTTCGGGAAGATGTCCGGTTTGCTAAAGTGCCGGCGCTTACGAAGTCAGGGTATATCGGCATCAAAGTATGGATATGCGTTTGAAAAATAAAGCACTGTGTTTGGGAGTGAAACGACCATGACTTTACAACCAAAAAAACTAAAATACCGAAAATCTTTCCGCGGCAAGCGCCGTGGTATTGCCACGCGGGGTAATATGGTTGCGTTTGGCCAATACGGGCTCAAAGCAATGGCAAGCGGATGGATTACCAGTAATCAGATCGAGGCGGCACGCGTCATGATCAGCCGCCAGACGCGCAAAAATGGTAAAATGTGGATTCGAATATTTCCCGATAAGCCTATTACCGGCAAGCCCAACGAGACCGGTATGGGCGGCGGAAAAGGCGATGTGACCAATTATGTCTCGGTCGTTCGTCCCGGCAGAATACTCTTTGAAGTTGCCGGTATTGATGAAGGAGCTGCGCGTTCGGTATTAAATGAAGCGGGCAATAAATTACCGATAAGTACCAGAGTCGTTGGACGTGAATAAAACTATGAAACGAAAAAAACGAACAGAACTACATACAAAATCCGTAGTCGAGCTTAACCAGCTGGTGCTTTCACTCCGCCGTGATCACGCGCTGGCGGTTCTCAAAGGCCGCGACGAGAAAAATACTGACCGGACGAGACAAATCAGACACAACATCGCCCGTGCATTGACGATATTGAAGGGGAGACAATTGCAGAACTCAAACCCGAAATCGACTATACAACCAAAAACCAAATAATGCTGAATTTCGACCAAGCGTCTATTCATGCAACTTTTTAATATATGACAAAACAACTAACCGGCACCGTCGTTTCACTGCATATGCAAAAAGCAGCAATCGTCGCGGTAGAAAGAAAAACGCGTCATCCGCTCTACAAGAAAATCATGCGTCGTACCAAACGATATAAGGCGCGCATACCTGATACGATGCAATTATCGATTGGCGACACGGTTGTTATGCAGGAAACACGGCCGTTGAGTAAAGATATGCATTTTAAGATCATCGCCGTCAGTAAACAGCAAGAAGCCAGGAGTAAAAAGTCACCGGCGAAGAAACAGTAGAATCACCATAATATGATGCAATTACGATCACACTTGATGGTTGCCGACAATACGGGCGCCAAACTCGTCGAGCTCATCGGCATTCCCGGCAAAGGGAATAAAAAAATCGCCCGCGTCGGCGATGTGATACGGTGCGTGGTAAAAAAAGCACAGCCAAATGGCATGGTGCAGGCGCATGAAAAAGTGCTTGCCGTCATCGTGCGCACCAAAAAAGAAACGAGGCGTACCGATGGTTCGGCAATTCGATTTGACGATAACGCGGCGGTGATTCTGGAAAATGTTGCCGAGAAAAAACCACGGGGAACGCGCGTTTTCGGGCCGATTGCACGTGAGATCAAAGATTTAGGTTATAACCGGATTGCCAGTATGGCAACAGAAGTATATTAGTGCGATCCGAATGATCCGGATTTTGCATACGGATGTTCCAGATTATGTATTCAATGAACATATATCGAATAGAAATTCAGATATATTCGGATCATTCGGATGGAATTCGGATTATTCGGATCGCTCTGTTATGAAACTCAAAAAAGGAGACAAAGTAATCATTACCACAGGAAAGGATAAAGGGAAACAGGGGAAAATTGAAAAGATCCTTCCCGAGAGGCATGCAGTGCTCGTCGCCGGCATGAACCTGTATAAGCGCCATGTTAAGCGGCGCGATGAAAAAAATCCCGGCGGCATCGTGGACATACCACGTCCGCTCGATACGGGGAAGGTTGCGCTTGTCTGTCCGTCGTGCAAACAGCCTACGCGCGTCGGGTACGAAGTTTCGAAGTCGGGAAAAGTGCGGATCTGCCGTAAGTGCGGCAAGAGAATTTAAAAAAATATAAAATATCAAAAATAACCAACGAATATTTTAAATTTACTCTATGTCATTACAAGAAGAATATACAAAAAATATCCGCCCAGCTCTGCAGAAGGAAATGCAGACGACGAATATTATGGCAATATCGCGCATGTCAAAGATTATCGTCAACATCGGACTGGGAGAAGCCTTGAAAGACAAGAAGGTATTGGAGACTATGGGAGATCAACTGTCGAGAGTCACCGGCCAGAAGCCGCTCGTCACACGGGCAAGGCGCTCGATTGCGACGTATAAGCTGCGTGCCGGTATGCCGATCGGGCTCAAAGTCACCCTGCGCGGCAAAAGAATGTATGATTTTTATGAAAAATTAACGCGTATCGTCCTGCCCCGGGTGCGGGATTTTCGCGGGATTTCACGTAAGACATTTGACGGTTCTGGTAATATGAGTATTGGCTTTTCCGAGATAACCGTATTTCCTGAAATTCATTATGAAGGGCTTGACCGCGTCCGCGGGCTGGAAGTCAGTATTGTCACGACGGCAAAAAATGACGAAGAGGGCCGCACGCTTTTAGAGAAATTAGGCATGCCGTTTGAGAAAAGCACACAGGATAAAGCAT
Organism: Patescibacteria group bacterium; assembly: GCA_035287165.1. Taxonomy (GTDB): domain Bacteria; phylum Patescibacteriota; class Microgenomatia; family 2-01-FULL-40-14; genus DATEBW01. The sequence continues at coordinate 10,263 of DATEBW010000133.1, forward strand.
AGCGACTTATGGCGAAAAAATCAGACTTTGTTAAATTTCAGAAAAAACAAAAGTACGAGGTTCGAAACGTGAACCGGTGTCAACTCTGTGGCAGAGCCCGTGGCTATATGCGTCGTTTTGGATTATGTCGATTATGTTTTCGGGAGCACGCACATCGGGGAGAAATTCCCGGCGTCGTGAAAGCATCATGGTAAGTGACCCAATCGGTGATTTTCTTATCCGTATCCAAAACGGCTATCTTGCACGCAAGCGGCGCGTGTCAGTGTCGTACTCACGGATGAATGTAGAGCTGGCGAAAATCCTGGAGAAAGAAGGATACATCCAGAGCGCACAGATCAAAAATCAAAAATCAGATGCGGGCAAACAGCAAAAAGGAAAGAGTAATAAATCGGCAGAGAAAAAGCCACGAGAAATGGTTGTCAATCTGAAATATACCGATAATAAGCCGGCGGTGGAGCGCGTGAAACGGATAAGCACGCCCGGCAGACGGATGTATGTGGATAGATTTCACCTTCCCCGGGTGCTGACCGGCTACGGAAGAGCGGTTATTTCGACGTCGAAAGGTATTTTGACCGACGAAGAAGCGAGGAAACAAGGCGTCGGGGGAGAGGTTATTTGCACCGTATGGTAAGCACACAGGATAGAACAGGATAATGACAGGATTTAACGGGATATTGTATCCTGTTTGATCCCGTATCAATCCCGTTTTATCCCGTGTGCTTGGGAGTGAAACGACCATGTCCAGAATAGGATTACAACCAGTACCAGTACCGCAAGAAGTGACTGCTGATATTACCAGAGAAGCGGTTTCTGTTCGCGGACCTAAAGGCATATTATCTGTTGCCATTCCACGACATATAGCCGTGTCGCTTGACGGCAGGACCATCCGTGTGTCCAGAAACCGGGAAAACGGTTCCGTGAAAGCGCTCCATGGAACTGCACGGAAACTCATCGCCAATGCGGTTTATGGCGTTTCGACAGGATTTACTAAATCGCTTGAGGTAAAAGGAGTCGGCTACCGCGCAGCACTCAAAGGAAATGATCTTATTCTCACCGTGGGATTTTCCCAGCCGGTGACATTCCCAAAGCCTGAAGATGTAATGTTTCAGGTTAAAGGAACAACGATTATGCTATCAGGCATTGATAAAGCGCGTGTCGGTGAAATCGCAGCACAGATCCGCCGCATCCGCCCGCCCGATGCCTATAAAGGCAAGGGTATACGCTATGTCGGTGAAGTGGTTCGTCTCAAGCCCGGTAAAGCGGCGATGAAGACAGCGGCGTAAAAAGATTTATGATTCTACGAATTACAAATTGTTACGAATATACGAATTCTGATTGAGTATCGGTTATATACCACGGAGCGTAAACAGGATTAGTATATTCGTACATATTGGTAATTAGTAGCATAGTAATTCATATCATTATGAAACGGCCAAAACGAAAAAACCTGGATCGCCCGAGAATATCAGTTTTCCGGAGTAATCAATATATTTATGCGCAGATTATCGATGACGCGAAAGGCGTCACTTTGGTGAGCGCGAGCGATCATGGTCTGGATAAGAAACAAAAAAAGACAGAAGCCAAAACAACTAAAGGAAAGGATTCAGAAAAAGGGGAGAAAGCCGCCGAATCGCAAAAGATGCAAAAGGCATTCGCAGTGGGAAAACTGCTCGCCGAGCGGGCGCAAAAAAAAGGAATAAAGAAAGTCTGGTTTCATCGCGGGCGATATAAATACCACGGCCGTCTCAAGGCGCTTGCCGAGGCTGCCCGGGCAGGGGGATTGGAGTTTTAAATTTAATTACTTATGGCAAGACAATCATATTCATCACAGACGCCGACGGAATTTGAAGAACGCGTCGTACAGGTAAATCGTACATCAAAGAAAACGAGCGGCGGAAACCGGATCGGTTTTTCTATACTCGTGGTGACCGGCAACAGAAAAGGAAAAGTAGGCGTAGGGCTCGGGAAAGCAGGAGACGTGCTTTCCGGCATCCGCAAAGCCGCTTCCTATGCGCATAAACACATCATACTGGTGCCGCTAAAAGATCAGCGTACGATACCGCATAGAATTGAACTGAAGTATGGTGCGGCGAAAATTCTTCTGAAACCGGCGCCGAAAGGCTCGGGTATTATTGCCGGCGGCGCGGTCCGCACGGTGCTTGAACTTGCCGGCGTTAAGGACGTCGTCGGCAAAATGCTCGGAACGAACAATAAGATTACGAATATCTATGCTACGATGGAAGCACTGCAGAAATTGCGAAGTAACGGAATTAAGAAATAACGAAATTGAGAAATTACGAAAATATATGGGAACTGAAACAAACGAACAATATCCGGGATTAATACCAGGATCAAAAGAAGCACTTATAGAGCTTACAGAAACATTATTATTTGCACTTCAGGGATCGCAGCGACTTCTTAAAGCAATTGGGGATGGACAAACAGAAGTTAGCGATCTAGCGAAAGCGGTACAGGCAGAATGGGCATCTGTTCATGAACAAATCGAAATATTATCTAAGGAATATAGTCAGCCAAAACATGGTACAACTGAATAACTTATCAAAAATAACTAAACGGACAAAAAAGCGCGTGGGACGCGGGTATGGTAGTGGAAAAGGAGGCCATACGAGCGGACGGGGACAAAAAGGACAGAAGTCACGCGGGAAAGTACCGCTGCATTTCGTGAGCGGCGCAATGGGTGCGTCGATGATCAAACGCCTGCCGCTTCTGCGCGGTAAAGGAAAACTGAAACCGAACAACAAGAAGCCGTTCGCTATCAACATTAAATATCTCAATGTCATTCCGGCAAAGACCACCGTAACCGAGGAAGTATTGATTAAGCACAATATTGTTGTCAAAGATGCGCTTACCGGTCGTGGAGTCAAAATTCTCGGTGGCGGAGCGCTGACGGTCCTATTGCACGTTGCCGTTCCGGTTACGAAAGGCGCGAAGAAACAAATAGAGGACGCGGGGGGAGCGGTAGTTGAAAGTGGAAAGTTGAAAGTGGAAAGTTAAGAAAAATAACTCTCAACTCTCAATTTTCAACTCTCAACTTTTCATTATGTCTTCCGTTATATCAACACTAGCCAATATCTGGAGAACGCCTGAACTGCGGCGAAAACTCTACTTTACTGCATTTATCTTCTTCATTTTCCGCATATTTGCGCATATTCCGGTACCGGCGATTGACACGGAACAACTCGCTGCATTTTTCAGCAGCAATCAGTTTCTCGCGCTTCTGGATATGTTTTCCGGCGGCACGCTGGTAAATTTTTCGGTCATGGCATTGGGTTTAAATCCCTACATCAACGCATCAATCATTTTTCAGTTAATGACGCAAGTCTTTCCGTATTTTGAAGAGTTGGCAAAGGAAGGCGAAGCCGGACGGGAAAAAATCAATCAATTCACGCGGTTTTTGACCGTTCCGCTCGCGGCGCTGCAAAGCATCGGCATGTACGTGCTGTTGAAAAACCAGCAAGTGATTCCTTCACTGGACACATTATCTCTGATCGGGATGATCGTTACCATGACCGCCGGTTCTATGCTGCTTATCTGGCTCGGTGAGCTGATCACCGAGTATGGCATCGGCAACGGCATTTCACTGCTTATTTTCGGAGGAATAGTCGGTCGAATCCCGGTCAGTATTTTTCAAGCGCAGACCGTTATTACCGGGGAAAATATCATTCAATTTATCTTATTCGCCGGCATGGCGATTGCGGTCATCGGCGGCATCGTAATGGTGAACGAAGCGGTGCGGCGTGTGCCGATTGCATACGCAAAGCGGGTGAGAGGAAAAGCCCTCTATGGCGGATCAAGTACACATCTGCCGTTGCGGTTGAATCAGGCGGGCGTCATACCTATAATCTTCGCGGTTTCCATGGTATTGCTGCCGACGATGCTGGCAAGCTTTCTCGGTCAGGTGCCGAATCGGGCGATCGCGTCATTTTTTATCCGCGTATCCGAAATCTTTAATCCGAACAGTTTTTTCTACAATGCATTCTATTTTCTCCTCGTTATCGGCTTTACGTACTTTTACACGGCGATAACGTTTAATCCGACCAAGATCGCCGGAGAAATACAGAAGTACGGCGGGTTCATTCCCGGTATTCGTCCCGGCGCTGCAACCGCTCAATATCTCAACTATATACTCACGCGCATTACGCTTGTCGGTGCGCTGTTTCTGGGTATCATTGCTGTTTTACCTGCTGTCGCGCAGGCTATCACCGGTGTATCCATTTTTGTCATCGGAGGGACCGGCGTATTGATTGTCGTATCGGTCGTGCTGGAAACCGTCAAGACGCTTGAAGCACAGCTTGTCATGCGGAGCTATGAGGGATTTTTAAAGTGAAATTCTAAATTCAAAATACTAAGCTCCAAATAATATCTAAATTCTAAAAAAATGAGAAATGTTTAGAGTTTAGACATTAGAATTTGTTTGAAACTTAGAATTTAGAAATTCGAATTTATGAAAATCGTCTTAATGGGTATTCAGGGGTCCGGAAAGTCGACACAGGGCAACATGTTGAGCAAAAAGCTCAATCTTGCATACCTTTCGTCAGGGCATATTTTTCGGGAAATGGCGAAGGAAAAGACTCGCTGGGGGCGGTATGTCAAAGAGACGCTCAACGCCGGCGTATTAATCCCCGATTCAAAAACCATAGCCATTATCGAAGAATATTTATCGAAACCGGATTACCAGAAAGGGTATATTCTTGACGGATTTCCGCGGACTTTGCGGCAGGCAAAAGAATTCCACAACGGTATCGACCTCGTATTTTACATCAAGGTTTCAGATAAAGAAGCATTATGGCGTTTGGCTTACCGCAATGATACGATGCGTGATGATGAGACGTTGAAGGCGATTAAAAAACGTATCGAGCTCTTCCATAAATTCACCGAGCCGGTACTGACCTATTACCGGCGCAAGAGAGTTCTCTTTGAAATAAACGGAGAACAGCCTATCGGCGCAGTTAATCGCGAGATCATGCGGCATATACGAAAAGCCAGGAAAAAATGAGCGGAAAGATAAATAAGCGTATCATTGCCATCGTAGGGATGCCAGGAGCTGGAAAGTCGGAGGCAGCGGAGTATTTTAATACAAAAGGTATACCGATTCTGCGTTTTGGCGATCAGACTGATATCGGGTTGCGAGAATCAGGAAAAGAATTAACGGAGGAAAATGAACGTCGGTATCGGGAAACGTTGCGTAAAGAACTCGGTATGGCGGCATACGCAATCAAAATAAAGCCGCGCATCGACCGTGTATTGAAAGAACACGATATAGTTGTGCTTGACGGATTGTATTCATGGGAAGAATATACCTATCTTCGCAAACAATTCTCCGGCCTGTCGCTTCTCTGTATTTATGCGCGTCCGGAGACGCGCTACAACCGTCTCACCGCAAGGAGCCATCGATCTTTAACAAAACAGACGGCTCGATCTCGTGACATTGCAGAACTTGAGCATCTCAATAAAGGCGGTCCGATCGCCATCGCTGATTATCTTGTGGTGAATGAAAAAACAAAACAGGATTTTTTTAAACAATTAGACACGTTTTTTCTTCATCTGACTTCATGATCCATATAAAATCCCCGAAAGAGATAACCGCGATGCAGGAAGGCGGGAAGAAACTCAAAGCAATACTGGATGCGGTCATTGCTGAAGTGCGCCCGGGCGTGACGCCAAAAGAGTTGGATCGGCGGGCAGACGCATTGATAAAAGCTTCAGGCGGAACGCCGTCGTTTAAGAAAGTTCCCGGATATCACTGGGCGACGTGTATGTGCGTGAATGATATTGTCGTCCACGGCATCCCGGTTGATACACCTTTGCAGGAAGGCGATATTATCGGCGTCGATGTCGGGTTGTTTTATAAAGGACTTCATACGGATGCATCGTGGACAGTATTAGTCAGAAATCAGAAATCAGAAATCAGAAATCAGACTTCAGAAGAAAAAAATCAGATGATGGAGGAGCGACAGCACTTTCTATCGGTAGGAGAAGATGCATTGGTGCGCGCCATTCGTCAGGTTAGACCAGGAAATCGTGTTGGACATATCTCGAAAACGATTCAAGAAACGATTGAACATGCGGGTTATCAAATAGTTCGTGAGCTCGTCGGTCATGGTGTCGGCAAGGATCTGCATGAAGACCCGGAGATTCCGGGACGCGTAACGAAAAAAATAGGAAAAACCCCTTTGTTAAAAAAAGGCATGGTACTTGCTATTGAAGCGATTTACACCGAAGGAAAACCGGACGTCTATGTCGACGATGATCAATGGACAATGCGGACGGAAGATGGTACAATAGCGGGACTCTTTGAGAGAACCGTGACGGTTACTGATCACGGTGTTATTATATTGACCTAATGCATACCGGTACGTTTGAAGTTGAAGGAGAAGTTGTCGAAGCGCTTCCCAACACCATGTTCCGCGTGAAGATCACGAGAGCAAAAGATGAAGCGCTCTCGGATCGCGTTATTCTGTGCCATCTGTCGGGAAAGATGCGCATGCATTATGTTCGCGTCATGCCCGCAGATCGCGTTCGGCTCGAGATGACGCCGTATGATATGGAGAAAGGAAGGATAGTATACCGGTTCAGATAAAGAAAAGATTTGTCATGCTACCCATTACTAATCATTACGAATATACTAATTTCAAATGAAATGAGAAGTTAGATATTGGAAGTTTGATCAACGTAAGAAGTTAGATGTTTTTGATTTCTTCAAATCTCAAATCATCTCATTTCAAACTTCAAATTCCATCTTCAAATTTCTAGCTTCTAACTTCGACTATTCGTATATTCGTAAGTATTCGTAATTCGAAGAATATGAAAGTACAGGCTTCAGTAAGAAAACGATGCAAGAAATGTAAAATAGTACGCCGCCGCGGCAATGTGTATGTCGTGTGCGACATTCCGAAGCACAAACAGCGGCAAGGATGAACCTATTAACCTATTAACCGATTAACTCATGAACAAAATTATTAAACTCATACGTAATTTCGTTAGTTGGTTCATCGGTTATTCTGTTAATCGGTCAAATTATGGTACGTATATCCGGTATTGAACTCAAAGATCAGCATATAGTACAATACGCCCTTACGGGATTGTACGGCATTGGCGTGAACAATTCACGGCGCATTTTGACCGACGCAAAGATAGACATCGCAAAGAGGGTCAAAGATCTCACGGAAGATGAAATAAAACGGATTCAGAAGGTGCTGGATAAAGAATATACGGTTGAAGGAGATTTACGGCGCGCGATATACGACAATGTCCAACGGCTGAAAACAATCGGAAGCTATCGAGGAAGCCGCCATGCTCACGGACTTCCGTCGCGCGGACAGCGGACGCGATCCAATGCCCGGACCAAACGCGGTTCCCGCAAGACGGTCGGCGCCATGCGCAAAGAAGACCGGGTGAAGATGGATCAGCCCGCGACCCAAACCACCAAGTAATATGGCTAAAGCATTACCAATCAAACCATCAGCGGCAGCATTTGAACAGCGAACGGTTCGCAAAGGCCGCATGTATGTGACGGCGACCTTTAACAATACTATCGTTACCGTCGTTGATACCAATGGCGATGTCCTCGCGTGGGCAAGCGCAGGGTCAGCAGGATTTAAAGGAGCTCGTCGTGCAACGCCATATGCAGCTACGAAGACCGTCGGCATGGTGTTGGATGCTTTACAACGATTCCAAACGAAAGAGCTTGAAGTTTTTTTAAAGGGCGCCGGCTCGGGTCGGGAAGCGGTACTTCGGGCGCTCAAAAATTCGGGTATGCGCCTGACTATGGTTGCTGACATCACGCCGTTACCGCACAATGGCGTCCGGCCGAAGAAGAAGCGGCGAGTATAAATGAACCAATCAACCTTTCAACTGAACAACCAATGAACAAAAAAGAAAGAGCACGGTGTCATTCGGTTAATAGGTTGTTCGGTTAATCGGTTATTCATATGTCACGATACACAAAAGCAAAAAACAAACTGGCACGACGGGAAGGTGAGGATTTAGGATTAAAAACGCCTGGCTCTAAGGCACATGCATCATTATTGCGCCGAATGAAGATTCCGCCGGGCCAACACGGACAGAAACGAAGCAGAAAAGTTTCTGACTATGGAAAGCAATTGCGAGAAAAGCAGAAAGTTCGGCGAATCTATGGTATAATTGAACAACAATTCAAGCGGTACTATCAAGAGGCAAGCAAATTTCACGGAGTAACCGGCGAAGCGTTATTAGCCTATCTGGAGCAGCGATTAGACAATGTAATTTATCGGCTCGGTTTTGCGCCAACCCGCGCTGCTGCACGGCAATTAGTACGACACGGACATATTAAGGTCAACGATCGACGCATTGATATTCCGTCTTATCAAGTTAAACTCAATGACGTCGTACGTTTGCGTGATCAGGCATTAAAAGTTCCGCTGGTTCTAAAACAACTCGGAGAAAAGCAAAGTGCGCCCGCATGGCTGACCGTTAAAGGTAATGCGGGCAAAATTATTTCACGGCCGAAGCGCGCGGATATTATTGAGCCTATTGACGAACAGCTCATCGTAGAGTACTATTCACGCTAGCGTTGAGTTCAATCCGAAGCAGATAATCTTATGAATCATACGGCAATGACACCATTTTTTACCCTGAAGGCAATAGAAGAAAAGGCAGATTACGGACGGTTTGAGATTGAGCCGCTGCCGCAGGGATTCGGACAGACGGTCGGCAATAGTATGCGCCGTGTGCTGTTGACTTTCCTTCCCGGAGCTTCTGTGTCTTCTGTCAAAATCAAAGGCGTACGGCACCAGTTTTCTACATTGAAAGGCATGCGCGAAGATATTGCGGAATTGATCCTCAA
>DATEBW010000134.1:0-15461 GCA_035287165.1 Patescibacteria group bacterium
TATCCAAGTCTGGGAATTAAAAAGGATCTTTTGCGGATTAATTCCGATTACTGACCAGAAAAAACCGGACGCTACTGTCTGGCGCATAAATTCGATCTCTAACATACAGAGGCTGGTTAACTTTTAGGAGCTCTTCACTGGTGACCGCGAAAAGCTGATTTTTGTTTGCATCGTACCGTTCATGAAGAAAACCAATCTTACAGCGTGAACATCGTCCTTCAGGGTCATAAAATTTTAAGAAAATTTTCGGCCCGTTAAACGCCGGCTCCATAATAAGCTCATCGTATTCGTAGTGGTGTTGTACGAAATACGCCATGATATCCCGCGCGCCGAACTGCCAGCCCCAGAAGTCGGAGGTCGTCAAGGGATTCAGTCTAAAAAATTGATACAAAATAAATCCTGACAATATGGTCAGAAGAATTCCGGTATACCCAACAAATATATAAAAATGGCGTGAATAGCGAGGTATGTAAGATAAAAATATCTTTGTAACAAGATAGAAGCCGAATGCGATAAATATATGTGCAGGTAATACTCCGAGATATGAGCGAGTTGAAAAAGGCGTGTTATCCTGTGTTAAAGAATCCGGAATCGGGAAAAGAAAAAAGAGAAAAAAAACTGAGAGAAGAGCCATTTGTTTTCTTTTTACTACGATGTAGCCGGCATAGAGGAAACCAAGAATGAGGAACAATTTCTGGTAGGGATATAAAAGCCCGATGCCAGAAATTGAATGCCGCTTAATAAATTGTCCCGGGTAGTCCGCGTCACCTTTCGTGTATAAAAACTCATCTGAGTAGTGCTCAGCGTACTTTTTAGTAAATTTTGGCAGCATGCTCTTCATAATTACTAGTGGCTCGGTTACATTTGTATTATTGACATCAACGGAGACGGTGTCTTTTATTCGTTGGAAACTATACGGATTTTTCACATGAAAATTAATGAAGGGTATAAGTAATATAATGTATACAATACTAATCAACACTGCTTGCTTAAATAATTTTTGGAGCACTATTACAAGTAATAAAAATCCAAATAAAATAGGCGTAGTGAGCCGTGCGGGAGTATAGCTGTAACTGGTAAGAGCGAGGAAAACTGCCGTGTATATCGCATCCTGATTTGTCTTGTTTCTGAGGAACCGAGAAAAGAAAAGAATACTTCCGACTGAAAAAAGAGTCCAGGTATAGAAATCTCCGAAATGAACACGGCTTATATGAAAATGCCAAGGAGAAATCGATAAGAAAACTGTACCAAATAAAGCATGTATTTCCGGTAGAAATAGTCGTAGCAAAAAATAAAATAAAAGAAGTTCAACCGTACTTCCTATAACAGGAGGTAATCGTACCGATGTCTCGTTAAGTCGGCCTAGTATCACGGCAGGGACAGTAAAGTATACCTGATAAGGGCTTATATTATCGAAATTAAAACCCTTAAAAAAAAGAGGAAACCTGTCGTTATTTCTATCTCTTCCTGTAGTTGCTAGTAAAAACGCATCGTAACCAACAGAAGCCTCATCGGCGAAGAAGCCAGCAGGGTTACTTCCTAAATCTATGAGCTTTGTGATAAATGAAACTATGAGAACTATAGCTAGGATGATAGAGCGCGTGCGGAGGTTCATCGTTTTTTAGCTACTACAACAGTTACCCAGCAATATCTTCTTATGAAAGGGAATGCCCTCAGAAAGATTCTATCGAGGTTATAGAGTATTTTAAACATTCTTGCATATTTTTTAGCGTCCCGAATAATTTTTTTCCAGTAGCGGTCTTTGTTAGGATGTACACCTTCAATAAGAAAAAAATACACAAAGATCAAGAGAGTGAAAAGATGAAATTCGTAGTGTTGGACAGTATTAAAATACTTATGAAATAATTGGATGTCAGTCATTTTTAACGGGTGCTCACTCGGTGTTCGCACGATATTAGCCATTTTTCGATATAAATTAATAACGGGATTATAGAAGAGAGGTTCAATAAAAACCGCGGTTCCTTTTGGTTTGAGCACCCGATAGAATTCTTTCAAACACCCCTCGACATTTACATGATGAATAATAGAGCTACCGAATACAGCATCAAAACTGTCAGAATCGAAAGGGAGTTCTTCAACATTAGATACGGTGCAGGTGATATCTTTTGTAAGATTGTATTTCTGAGTCAATTTTCTAGAAACTTTTATCATACCGGGTGAAAGATCAACTGCGTCTACCTTTGCACCTTTTTGTGCAAGGTAAACCGCTTCTTCTCCTGCACCACATCCGGGATTTAGAATTCTCCTCCCGGAGAGATGACCTAATGCTTGTATGGCAAAACCGTATTCTGGGGAAACTGGACCTTCGAAAGCTTCGAGAATTGCCAATTCATCCAGTTTAATTGTTTCTGCCCACTGGTTATGAAATTGCCGTTCTTGAATAAGTACGATTTTACTTGATTTCATTTTACTGCTAAGACAATACCTGTTTGAGATGCAAGACCGGTTGAAAAATGTTCTCTCTGTACTGCCTTGCCGAAAGGTTCAAGTAACTTACTTTTTTCAGCATCATTCCTGACATGGTTTCCGCGGTCAAGCTTAATGAGTAGTAGCTTTAACGAAGAGGTATCAGGATTTAAATCCACTATAATAATGACCTTGTTGATAATCTTGGTAAGTTTACTAAAAACGCTTGTAACTTCGGTATCGCTTAAATGGTGCAATGTACTGATGAATAAGGCAGCGTCGTAGTGAGAAGAGAAAGGGTAGGTGGTGACGTCAGCAGTTATAAAAGAATAGGGATAGCGATGTTGGGCGTATTGAATATATCTGGGATTATAGTCCATGCCTGTATACTCATCCGATTTAAACAGTAGACAAAAATCGCCAGTGCCACAGCCAATGTCGATAACGGAGCGACATTTATACTTTTTGTAGGTTCTACTTATAAAATCTTTTGTTCTCTGTTGAGAACCAGCTACTAAAAACCGGAGATTGTAAATGAGAGGATGAGTAAGTGGGTTATACATGCTTATTATGGGAAATATAATTCCCGATTGTGAAGAGATTAGCTTTCGCCTTCTGGCCTAGTTAGTTGAATAAATTCGCCTCAAAGAGAACTAATATATCACATATTTTTCTGGAATACCATCACCTTCGGATGGTCGTAGACGGTGAAGGACTCATCGGCATTATCGTCGTAAAACGTCAATCGCCACGCCGGCCATCGCAAGCCGAAGGCGTTGCGGGCAGGTAAACCGTCAATCGAAAGATGCGGATACGAAGAGAATTCGGCGACTTTGGTAAATCCCCGCTTCCCGTTAAATAATTCATGATAATATTGCGCCGTTATCGGAAAGCATTTCCCCGGCGGAAGTTTCTCGCATTGAGTAAGTTTTGTGAGCGGTATATACAGCCGGTTACTGGCAATAATAATATAGTCTGATATTTCTAGTTGTTGATTGATATAGCTCCATTTTTTATCCGTGTCCGGTTCATACAGCGCGAGTTCTTCAAATCTAAATGTTGATTGTTGCGCGAGCGGAAGCGGCAGCCGGTCGTCCCAATGCTCAACAGCCAGTGTTGAGCCCGACGGAATATTCTCGTATATCCACTTGCTGGCGGTAATCCTTGTGTGCTCACGAGAATAGATACTCATAAACATACTCGTCCAAAACAAAGCTACCAGCAATAGAACAGCGGTGATTGTTCGGGGAACATAACGGTTTACAAATTCTGAATTCTGAATTCTGAATTCAGAAATCCGGTAAAGAGCATACCCCGTTAAAAGTGCAAACGCGGGATAGAGGGGCAGCATGTAGCGCATAAATTTAACCGCGGAGCGACCGATAACAAGGAAATAGAGGAGATAGAAGAAAATCATAAGTGCCACTTCCGGCTTTTCTTTTATGAGTCTCATGTGTCGTATGAGTCTTATGAGTCCCATGAGACTCACCACCGAAAAAACCGGTCCCATGCCCCAGAAGAAGATGTTTTTGAGATAGTACCAGTACGGTGTCGTGCCGACATACTGGAGCGTATAGGGAAAGATGAACGGATCACTATTCATTTTCATCTGCAAAAGAATATCTCTGACAACCGGAAGTTGTTCAACCGCGATCGGGCAGGTGACGTTAATGAAAGAAAGAACCGATCCGCAGTTTGCAATCACCTGCCGATACGGCAGGATGAAGGCGTAGGGCATGAACAAGAACGTAAACAGCACAGTCAAAAGAACAAAAGAACTAAAGAACAAAAGAACAACGCGCGGCTTTCGAGACTGGATATGGGGCAGGATTATTCCTGCCGCAATGATGGGGAAGAAAATAAGGGCTGATATTTTGGTCGTTACCGCAGCAGCGGATGCAATTGACAGTTTCATAAGTCCAATCATCGTGGGTTGTTCCAAATATCCGAGCAGCAGGAGCACAAGTAAGGCAGCGATCATCGTTAAGAACACGTCAACCGTGAAAAAGTGGGCGTTTTGAATCGGGAAGAAAAACAACGCATAGCAAAATGCGGCAAATAATCCGATACTCGTTTGATGAAAGAGTTTGCGCGCGAGGCGATAGATCAATACGACCGTTACGGTATCGGCGAGCGCGGATAAGAAGCGTCCCACGACGAGCAAGCCGTCATAACTCGAATAGTCACTGCTCGTGATGAACTCTACGAGTTGTCCCGTAGCGACGAGCAAGTATATCGGCAAACTTCCGTAGTTGAAAAAGTCCGGATTCAAGTTTGCGAAAAACCGCATCGGCGTGGCGACCATGATGAGCATACGCTCATCCGGATGAAGATGTAATCCTTGATCCCAGTTTATGCCGTAAAAACGGAGCGCGAGACCGAGTAGTACTATCACCAATAGAATTATGCGTGATCGGAGGGCGTGAGACATGAGGGATTATAGTAACGGATAATACCCGGTTAAATTCTAAATTAAAAATACTAAGCTCCAAATAATAATCAAATTCTAATATTCAAATTCAAAACGTTTTGAATTTAGTATTTGAGATTTAAAGTTTATTTGGAACTTCGAATTTAGGATTTAGAATTTGTATTCGCGTTACTCTTCATCCCCGTACTTCTCCTCCAGCGTTTCAATGAGGTAGCTGCGGTCTTTGACATTGATAACGCCGTTTAAGTCTATATCGGCAATTATGAGGTTCTCCGGCACGGTGTTAATGCCGTCGGTAATCGTGTTGAGAAGCGCCGAGACGTCGTGGAGATTGATGATGCCGTCCTGCAGTCCCTGATTGGTCGGCAGATCTCCCGCCTGCAGGAGTACGCCGGAGAAGTCAAACGTATTGATTCCTTCTTTGATCGTCAGCTTCCCTTTTTCAACGCAGCGATACGGTAAACCCTGCTCGAGCTGTTCCTGGGGGTTATTCTGGCAAAATTTCTTCTGCAGATGCTTGGGACCTTTTATCAAAAGACTATATTCATTTCCGACAAGAAAGTCGTAGATTTCTACCTGTCCTTCCCAGAGGGCGATGCCGTTTTGATCGGTTTCTCCGGTCGTTCGGACTACCACATCGGTAAAGCCCGTACTGCTGATCGTTTGCACGACCTTGCTCGTCTGGTCAACGACTTGCTTCACGACAACGACCCGCACCTTTTGGGTAGTATTGGCGATATCTGCGATGTTAGCCAGTTCTACTCCCTGGAATTTAACCTTAAACTTCAGGATGCCGACCGTCTGTTTCGGTACGGTAGGCGTCGGCGTGGGTATTTTCGTAACCGTCGGCCGGGGAGTACTCGTGGGATTGGGTACTCCGCCGACGGGTCTGGTCGGCGTGCTATTGATGCAGGCTGATTGCGGATTCCATGTCAGCGTGCAGGTGCTGTTTTTATAATAGTTATTATCTATTGGTTGGTTTTGTGCAATGAACGTACATTGGACGATATCAGCATTTACAAAATCGGCATGATTTTTAACATATGCTGTTACTCTATTACTTCCTCCAGAACATGCATAGCGAATTTCGCAACAGTAGACGGCATCAGCGATGGCCGGTGTCGGCGTCACCGCTCCGGTTTGCGTAATGGTATAGGTGCCGTTTATGACCCCGGCGAGTATATCCTGCTGGGTAGCGAAATCCGCAATGTTGCTGTCGTTGCGGTTTCCGGGAGTAAAATCGATTGAAACGGGCGCAGTTCCCGTGCGCAGCGCGCGAAACCGCAGCGTTGCAAACGTTCCCGTTCCGGCAAAAACGGTATTTGGCGATGACGAAATACCCGATAAAGAAGCTTTTCCGGTAGCATTATCAATATTTTTTCCCACATATTGGTCATACAGTGTTCCGGCTTGCATATCGAGCAGAGACAACGCGCTTGAGTCATAAGTCAAGAGCAGGTCGGTTCCGGCGGTTTGTCTGCCGTCGGTATTGAGCACTACGTTTACGGAAAATTCGGCATTGATCCCGACGGTTTGCGAAGAAGGAGAGAGTTGTAAAGATGGACCGGATATAGTTATCGGTGTCGGTGTCACGGCTCCGGTTTGCGTGATAGTATAGGCGCCGTTGATCACGCCGGCGAGTATATCCTGCTGGGTAGCGAAATCCGCAATATTGCTGTCATTGCGATTCCCTTGGGTGAATTCGAGCGTGACCGGGGCAACTCCCGCTGTTAGCGTACGAAACCGCAAGACAGCAAAATTTCCCGTGCCGCCAAAGACGGTCTGCGACGATGACGAGATGCCTGATATGGTAGCTTTTCCGGTTGCATTATCAATACTTTTTCCCACATATTGGTCATAGAGAGTGCCTGGCTGGATATCGAGAAGACTGATTTTGGTGCGGTCATAGGAAACGGCAAGATCTGTCCCGGAAGTCTGTCTTCCGTCGGTATTGAGCAGAACGTTTACGGTAAATTCACTGTTTACCGCGACCGTCTGTGTGGCAGGGGAAAGCTGGAGTGATGGACCGGCGATCGCAATCGGCGTCGGCGTTGCTCCGCCTGCTTGGGTAATCGTATAATTACCATTGACGAGTGCTGCACAATTGACCATATCAGTCGCATACGAGTCATTTTTACCAATATTGGTGTCGCTCGTCTTACCCGGCGTGCAGTCAAAAGAAACCGATGCAGTTCCTGCTTGCAGTGTTTGGAATTGAATTGTTGCAAGTATCCCGATGCCAGTGCGAGTATCATTGGGTGTCGTTACAGTGCCACCAATGTACATTACGCCAGGACTGATTATTTGATGAAAATTGTCTGGAAAAAATAACCTTGCGTTTCCGCTTCCTCCCGTAGTGATGGTGGTTGGTTGTAATTTAGCAGCGTCATACTGAAGAACGACGTCCCCGTTTCGCACCGGCAGTCCGTCAGTATTTATCCATACTTCAACATCAAACGCACTGCCGACTGACACTATTTGTTTTTCCGGAACGAGATAAAAACGCTGTCCTGATAGCGGTAATGCTGTCGGCGTGGGCGAGAGTATTGTCCCCGGTTCTAGGATAGAAATTGAATAAGGTGCGGTCGAGATGGGATTGAGCGCATAGACGACTCTTCCGTCCGGGTATTTACTGTACGTTATGGCCTCTGATATGTCGCGATTGACAAAAAGCCCTGTCGTGCCGAGTTGTTTAGCACGCAAGATAAGTGAACCAATCTTAAACGTACCGACGGGAAGCTGATTGATTGCTTCTTCCGAATAAAAATCAGTAGAAAAATCAATCGGCATTTCCCCATACGGCGGGCTTTGGTAGGTGGTGTATGGCGCGGTGGGAATAATATCAATAATCTCAAAGTACGGCGTAAGTCCGACGATATCAATCGTTGCATAGAGTACCCGGTCGGAAACTGATGTGATAATGATGTCGACGACAAACTCGTCGTTGAGATTGACCGTCTCTGGCGGGGCAAGCGTGACGGAAACCGATGGCAGCTCCTGCGCGCGATTGGTGAGGAGCTGATTGGTGACGGCAAGAAACACCGTGAGCGGAATACTCAAGAGCGTCAGGACGATAATCGCGAATACTCCGGGCTTTTTCTTAAATTCTGATATGAAAATATCCATAGAAGCAGGAATAATTGTTTATACGCGGTTTCAATAATAGTACACCAAAGAACAGACAATAGACAATAGAAGACTAAAGACTATAGACTAAAGACTGAAGACTGAAGACTGAAGACTGAAGACGGTAGACAAGAGACTAGTATGCCTAGGGCTTAATCGAGTTATGCGGATTTTTCTGGAAGGCCGTATGGTGGGTAACTGAAACTTATTAACCCGAATTATTAAATGAAAACGCTGCTATAACAATCTGTCATTGCGATCCGTCAGTTGACGGAGAAGCAATCCCAAGCTCGAACAGGATTGCTTCGTCATACTCCTGGCGTCGTATGTCTCGCAATGACGTGCTAAATAATTTCGTAATTCGGGTTTATTACATCAACCGTTTGACGATTGATAAAGCTCCCTGTTTCCATCCTACCCGATGAGTTACGCCGGAACTTCCCTTTTTAATTTCATCGTAATGTTTCTGATACCACCGGTAGGCTTTGATCAGTGCGTCTGCGTTCGAATACCGCGGCTTCCATCGGATTGTTTTTGTGAGCTTTTCTATCGAAACATACGAGTCTTTATCGGCCGTATCATAAACCCACCGGTAAAGAGGAGAAAGGTTCATAAGCTCCAGGAACCGCAGGGACCATTTAGTGAGGAACGCCGGTGTCGGCTGTATACGGGATTTTGATTTTGCCGAGGCAAAAACCTTTCCAAGATCCTTCCGTACCGTGTCGAATTCTGCAGCGCCGATATTAAAAACGTCGTTCATCCGTTCACTTCTGCTCAAAATAATATGGACTATCGCAGAAACCAAATCGTCTACGTCTAGCAATTGATATCTGTTATTGCCAGAGCCGACCACCGGGATTTTCTTACCGTCATGAATCCAGTCAAATAGAATTTCAAATACCCCCAGCCGCCCGGTGCCGACAAACGTCTTCGGGCGAAGAATCGTCACATTCAGCCCGCGCTTAATCGCACGCCAACATGCTTTTTCCGCTTCAATTTTGGAAATGCCGTACGGGCCGACACCCACCAATCGGTCATTTTCGTAGATCGGGTGTTTTTTAGGAACACCGTAGACCGCAGTGGAGGAAATATAGACTACCCGTTTGACGCGATGCTTCCTGGCGAGTGAGAGAATATTTTTAGTGCCTAAAATATTGGTAGTGAGGATATCTTCTTTTTTCCAGAGCGGCAAAGCCGCGGCGGCATGAACTACATAGTCGCTATCGGTGACAGCTTTTTCAATGGCATAGCGGTTTCTGATATCGGCGGTAATGAATGAAAACTTTCCCTGATATTCGCTCGGGTCAAAATCAGCGATGTCCAGAAGAGTGACGCGATGGCCGTCGCTTTGGAAATGTTTTGCCAAATGCATGCCGAGGAATCCTGAACCTCCGGTAATAAGAATTTTCATGTTTGCAGATTGATGATTGATGATTGTAGATTTTCAGTGGTTGATCGATGATTTTTGCGTAAATCTGAAATCATAAATCTGAAATCATAAATCACTAATACCGAGTATCTTACCATACTCATCAATAGTTTTTGCCGTTGTTTTGCGAAAAACCCGTATTACCGGGTGGTCGAACACGGTAAATGTTTCTTCAGCTGCCTCGTCTTTATACAATTGCAGACAGTCAACGGATTGCTCGCCGTTTATTTTCAAGGTCGCTCGTTCGAACCATCGTTTTAATTTTAAGGAGAAGTCTAACTCGCTTAATGAAAATGCGCCGAATGTTTTTGTTCTTTGATTATTGTTAACGAGCGCATTTTCAATTCCCTGAAAATAAACGGATTCGCTCCCGTTGAGATGTAGTGGTCGGCATGCATACATGCCGTCAGACGTAATCATGCTTACCGGTTCAAATCCGAGGGTTCCGTCAAAAAGGGAGGAATAGTACCGGTTGACGATCGGGTATTGGCCAGGAAGGCGCAAATGATTGGCAAAAATCCGGCGGGAGGGTATCAGGATATAATCCGCCTTGGTAAGATGTTCTAATAGCTGCGGCTGAAGAAACGAATCCTGATCCACGTGGTAGAAATCGAACGAGATAACAGTATAGCGACTGGCGACTAGCGACTGGCGACTAGCGACCTCAAAAATGGGTATGTCGACGACGTTTGCCGTTTCGGAGAGAATATAGCTTTCGTCAGGAATATGTTTGTAGATCCAGGCAGAGGCTTGTATTCTGGAATCAGGCCGGGCATAGATGCCGAAAAAAATAATGCCGGGGATGATTGAGAAAAGAAGCAAGACTACCACTGATGTAGTGGATATACCCCTCTGCATTGAGTTTACGAAATTCTTTGTGTACCGAACGGAGTCCCGACGTAACGTCGGGACAGAGTGGTATAGGGTTTTTCGAAAGCGGTTGAGATGAAGAAAATTATCCGCCGCTATGCCCGCGAATATTGCAAAAAAAGGCATGACCGGAACCAGAAATCTTACCCATTTTGCAAAGAGAAATAAGTTCGGTAAACCGTATCCTATAAAAGCGGAAAAAAGGATTATACCGGATGCTCGCATATTTTTGTCTTTAAATATGAGATAAAGGTTGTAAAATAGGCCAATAACCCCGAACACATATAGTGGCCAACCCAATGCATACGGAAATATTTTTTCCATCTGGAACAAAACCGGTAGTGTATCTTCAAATGACCGGGTATAAAAGACCTTAATATCCCCGGTCGCGACGGGTCCTTCATATGCCATGGAACCACTAAATCCTTTGATGTCCAGTAGGGTATAGGGCGACGTAATAAAAGCGGTAATGAGCGCGGTACCCGCTACGAATACGACTGACAGGTATATAGTGATTATCTTGTAAAGACGGAGTTTTTCATCACTTGTCCGATGGGCGAAAATCACCGTTGCAATGAAGACAGGGAGGAAAAAAAGCAAAGCGATTATCTTTGTCGCTATGGCGCATCCGAGGATGACGCCGGTGAGCAGGAGGGTTTGGGTAACTGATTGGCCTCTCCGTTCAAGCAAAGCAATTTTTAGCGCTTGATAGGTGGTAAGTGCTAAAAAGAAGGTAAGCAAGCTTTCTGTTGTGCCGAAATGGGCAGCCTGTATTAGTCCCGGGGTAAAGGCAACCAATGCAGCCGAAACCAGCGGAGCGATATTCGTGATGAGATGCGATCCGTGTTTTCGCCCTTTCTGCAATTGCCCGACGATTTTATATATTACCCAAACTGTTGCGGTAGAGGCTGCCGCAGATATCATTCGGAGTAAATAAACCGCATGTTCGAAACGCACTGACCAGACAGATTGGCTTAAGAGTTCATCCGGCAAGCTCAATGATGCGGGAAGTAATTTAAAAAAAGCATTGATTACCACGCCGACCGTATAGGAGAGATACAGAGGGAACTGGCCGTAGGCAAAAAAGTTCGGGTGAAACCCGTTTTCAGGACGCATCTGCGAGACTGAACGGGCTATATTTCCTTCATCCGGATGGAAGAAAAAACCCTGTCCCCAGCCGGGATTGTAGAAACGCAAGAACGCTGCGGTAAGCAAGATTACGACAAAGAGTATCGTTTGTGGTTTCTTTGGTAGAGAAAGCACACGGGACATAGCAGAATTATAACAGGATTTAACGGGAAAAATTAAGTCTCTCAAGGGAGATTGCTTCAGTAGACGGGACACGCTGGTTTTATCCTGTTTTATCCCGTATATTTCCTGTTCTATCCCGTGTGCTTTGTTTTTTTACAGTAAGTACGTAAACAAAATAACGCTGATTCCCCACAATGCGAGGATGGTCATGAGCATTTTATCCGTTGTGACAAGCCGTTCAGGTGCTTCTCCCTGCAGGCGTTCGTAAATCAGCTGGGCATAGCGCATGATGCCGACGACAATGAGGGGAAGCGTGCTTACCATAAGCCATTTGCGCCCGAGCGCTTGCGGGAATACAAACTGAAGAAAATCCTGGATAACCGGATTAAAATCCGGCGGTTGAGCTAAAAAGGTAAACATGGCGTACGCGATGATAGCGCCGGTTGCAAAAGTAGAATTATAAAAATCCAGAAGCTGTGCGCGGTAATGCTCCAGCGCCGGCCGGGTTGTTTTCCCGACAACCAGAAGTTCAGAGCGCCGTTTGCAGGAGGCGATAAACAGAGAAAGAAAAATGACGCTGAACGTCAGCCATATCGGAATATGCAGGCCGGTGATGACTTCTCCGGCAAAGACACGCAGTAAAAACGAACTTGCTATCGAGAGAATATCCATGAGCGAGTGATGTTTAAGCCAGAGTGAATAGATGATATGGATAGCGAAAAAAACCAGAGAGATAAGAAAAAAAGCTACCGAAACCAGATAAGCAGTCGTCAATCCGGAAACCGCCAAGAACACAAAAAGCACAATTGCCGGTGATTTCGAAAGTTTCCCGCTCGCGATGGGGCGATTTTTTTTCGTCGGATGCAGGCGGTCGAGGGGCGCATCGAGCAGATCGTTGAATAAGTAAGAAGCAGAGGAAAGGAAGGAGAATATTAAAAATCCGATAGTTGTCAGTACGAAAAGATCCGGATCGAAGAGCCTGCCGGTGAAGATGATGGCGGCATATAAACTGAAATTTTTAATCCACTGATTGACGCGAATGGCATGGAGAAGAATAAGTATTGATTTCATCGTTTTGATTCTACCTAAAATCTCGCTTCTTGACAAGCGGCGACTGTGCATGATATGCTATATATCTGTTACTACGATATTAGCTGCTTACACTACATAAGCATTACCCATCAATTATATCAGTTTGCCCTGACGGTTTTTAACTACCAGCCTAGGTTAAATTATGAGTGACCAGCGCCACGAACCATTCTCTGAACAAGGTGAACCGCCTGCAGATTTTTCCGAAGATCATTCGAGGGAACACCTAAACGGTGATCGCGATGTCCCGACGAAAAAACTCTCCGGGATATTGGATATCATGCCCGACGGCCACGGATACCTGCGGCCGCGTTTCCTTCCGGACAATGATCTTGATATTTATATTTCCCAAAGCCAAATCCGCAGATTCTGGCTGCGCCCCGGAGATGAAGTCAGCGGCGTGGGACGTCCGCCAAAAGAAAACGAACGTTTTCATGGCCTCTTAAAAGTGGAAAAAGTCAACGGCAGCGAAGCGGAAGACTCAAAAGACCGAAAATGGTTCACGGAACTCAAACCGATCTATCCGGATAAACAACTAAAACTTGAAACCGATAAAGATATTATTAGCACTCGAATAATTGACCTGCTAGCTCCCATCGGTTTCGGCCAGCGAGGATTAATCGTTGCTCCGCCAAAGGCTGGTAAGACGACGCTTCTGAAAGATATAGCAGCCGGTGTGACAAAAAATTATCCTGATGTCCACCTGATGGCGGTATTGATCGGGGAGCGTCCGGAAGAAGTAACCGATATTCAAATGTCGGTAAAAGGCGAGGTTGTCGCCTCAAATTTTGACGAAAGCCCTGAACGGCAGACACGCACAGCTGAAATCGCACTCGAGCGCGCAAAGCGCTTAGTGGAAATTGGCAAAGAGGTAGTTATTCTGCTTGACTCTATTACCCGTCTCGCGCGCGCTTATAATCTGGTTGTCAACCCTTCGGGGAGGACATTGAGCGGCGGTTTTGACCCGGCGGCGCTCTATCCGGCGAAGCGGTTTTTAGGAGCTGCACGAAATTGTGAGGAAGGCGGAAGCATGACCATTATAGGAACAGCCCTTATAGACACGGGGAGCCGTATGGATGACCTTATTTACGAAGAGTTTAAAGGCACCGGCAATATGGAATTGATTCTTGACCGGCGGCTTCAGGAGAAGCGTGTCTTCCCGGCGTTTGACATCGACCGGTCGGGCACGCGCCATGAAGAATTGCTCCTGAACAAAGACATCCTGGCGAAGACCGTAACCCTGCGGCATATGATCGGACTTTTTTCGTCCATAGAGGAAAAGACGCAAATGCTCCGGGAGCAACTGCTCAAGACGAAAAACAACAAAGAGTTTTTGGCAAGCTTGGGGAAAACCTAAGGGTTACGAATATACAGATTATTCAAATATACCCCTTCGCTTTTAAATTTCAGAACAATCATTGTATACCCAACGGAGATTTTATACCCCTTTGTTCCGACATAACGTCGGGACTACGAAGACATATACCATTCATTCATAAAATCAAAGCAGATTGGTATATCTTCTATAGCAAGTTAAAAACAAAGTGTCCGATTTACTGCATAGATTCCCGCTCCTCGAGTCTGAGCGACCTCGGAGTCGATGACCTACGCGGGAATGACAAGGTGATATTTTGTTTTGAGTTCACTATAGCTTCTAGTTTCCAGCTTAGAATTTCTCACTTAAAAAGTTTAGTTAGTCAAAAAATTCACCCCAGCTCCTTAGATATATATTGATATATATACAGTATATTTAGATACCCTAGAATAGGAAAGTGGCGGCATTGATTTGTTATCTTTTGATGCACTCCTGTCTTCTTGACCCCCTTGAAATGCTCTGTTAGAGTAAGGCATGCACTTTCTTACAGGCGGGAAAGATGATGTTCTCCTCTTCGTGAGGGAGCTTACCCGATATGGTAAGCGAAAGCTGCTCTACGCAGGAGACCGGTTCGAGTCCTACAAATCCTGGTTAGTAGAGATTCTGATGATCAAAAGAGGAAAATACAGCAGCTCTTTCTTAAATCTTTCGGTTTTTTTGCTTTTTGCTTCAGCAGTTATCGCAGCGCCTCATATCTCTTCCTACTATCCGACCATAGCCTATGGAGAAGTACTTTCAAGTGTTGCAACCCCATCAGGCACCGTTGCGCAGCTGGATTTTGACCAGCTTTCCATGACGACACAAATCAGCGATAAGCCGCGTGACCAAATTATCGAATACACCGTTAAACCGGGCGATACGCTTTCGACTATCGCAGCGACTTTTGATGTATCAGAGGAGACGCTGCGATGGGCTAACAACCTTACCGGTAAAAATCCGGTTCTGAAGCCCGGCCAAATTCTCAATATACCGCCGGTAACCGGAGTCGTGCACAAGGTAAAGCGCGGCGATACGGTATATACTATTGCGAAGAAATATGAGACTGAAGCACAGAATATCGTGAACTATCCGTTTAATGATTTTGTCGATCTCGAAAATTTTACTCTTGCCGTCGGACAGCTCCTCGTCGTTCCCGGCGGCGTCATGCCTGAAGAAGTAAAGCCGGGCGTCACCCGTCCGCCGGCACCCCAGTATTTGGCAAAGCAGAGCAGCGGACAGTTTCTTTTTCCGACAAGCGGTTCCGTCAGCCAACAGCCCATTTGGTATCACATGGCTCTTGATATTGCCAATAAAGAGGCGCCTGATGTCTATGCGTCGGAAGCAGGCACCGTCAGCCAGGTAATCTGCGTCAAAGGTGGATATGGCTGTCATATTATCATCAACCACGGCGGCGGCACAGAAACGCTCTATGCCCATTTACAATCTTTCTACGTCAGCGCGGGCGCCAGCGTGACCCGGGGACA
>DATEBW010000135.1:0-3109 GCA_035287165.1 Patescibacteria group bacterium
ATTCTGCCGATTCTTTTCATCCGCGAAAAGAACCCCTGCTATGTGATGCCCGGCGACAACGCCGACGATAGTTCCATCTTTTGCAGCTTGGAAAATAAAGAAGTCAGGTTTCCATTCTCCCCATTCAACCTCTCTCCCATAATGCTTACTATCTACTTTCTTCCACTCATTTCGCTCAAATGCTTCGACTTCTTCCTCGGTAGCTTTCGTTACGGCAATATTCATTTCAGCGTCACCTCCACTCTCTTATCAACTACTGCTTCCGGGTCTAATATAAAAAACGTTTCAGAAATGATTTTGAACAGGCGATACGGGGCGGGTGGTTTCAAGTTTTCTGGCGTTAAATCAATAAACGTTGTTTTATACCATTTGAGTCCTTCTATCAACTGCTCATCGGGAACCTGACGCACGGTTCCGCTTCCTTGCACGCCGTTTCCTGTTCCCTCCTTCTGATGCGAATCGAATATCGCAAATGCCACGCGGGGATTTATTAAGATATGCTTGATATGAAGAGATTCGAGCTGTGATATGAAATAAAAGTTAAACGCTTCATCCACACAATAGAACAGCGGCGCAACCCATGGCGTATTTCCATCGGTCGTACTGATCGTGAGATAAATATTGTCAGTAATAATCTTTTTTGCTTTCTCTGCGTACTTGCTCATAGAGCTTATATTGTACCGCTATACGTATATAGTCTGCAATAATCCAACCATAGAAAAAGTCCTCCCTGCCAAAGGCGGGGAGGACTTTAACAGATGAAAACGGCGGTTAGTCGTTTTGCATCTTCGCGAAAGTACTGACGCATTGACCTTGGTTCTTGAATGGACCGAATCCTCCGCTTTCGTCAGAGCCATCGAAGGCCATCCAACCTCCCTTCTTACACGTCTCTTTGAGTTCAGAAGCAGAAGGTTCAAAGGTATAGACCGTGCCGTCAATATCGGCGTTATCGGCTTTTACCGTTTGGGAACCGAACAACCACGACGCATCGGTAACCAGCTGGATGCCGGTCACCTCAAGAGCACCGTAGTTGGCAACGGCAGTATCGTACGGATCATAGAACGTACCGCCTACTTGGGATGTATCCACGAACTTTCCTGTTTCAAGCAAATCTCCGCTTGAAAGCCACGTATCAGTAGTACAGTTATAGTTCGGAAAATCTCCGATGTAGGCAAAAATGTTCTTGGGATCGCCGTTTCCGTCAATCACATTAATCTGGAAACGGGGCGAGCCGCCGCCGCAATCGGTAGCATTAAAATCGGTGGCAATGCTGTCAAGATCGGCAAACGTTCCGCCTGCCGCCACATCAAAATCAAGCCCGCCAAATCCGGGATCGTCGTCGGAAATCATCTCCACTGCACGCATCGAATTGAAGCCGGGCAGCACGTAATCTGCCTCCCCAAAAAAGGTATAGCCGGGAGCCGCGAGCGCTATGCCTGCAGTCATGAGTAGTCCTGCAGTGCCGAGTGCGAATTTAGTAAATGCATTTTTCATACAATTTCACCTCCTCCCATCACTTTTTATCGATATCTACCAAAACAAATACTGTCAGTAAATATCGCGTATGGGTACCATACTACTGATACTGATAGAGAAGTACGTGAAAATAGAGTAAGATACCGGTAAGAAAATCTGCGTTATTCGTACCGCAAGGCGTCGATCGGAGATAACCGCGCCGCGCGCCGGGCGGGATAAAGCCCGAAGACGATACCGACCAGTATAGAGACGCCGGCAGCAATAACGATGGCGGGGACGCTGACAACAAACGGGATTTTAAACGCTAAAGAGACAAAAAAAGCACCGGCAACTCCCAGAATGATACCTATGACACCGCCGGCGAGCGTC
The DNA here is from genome assembly GCA_035287165.1 of Patescibacteria group bacterium. GTDB lineage: Bacteria > Patescibacteriota > Microgenomatia > 2-01-FULL-40-14 > DATEBW01. The sequence goes on from DATEBW010000135.1 coordinate 1,846, forward strand.
ATGACCATGGATTCGACCAGAAATTGAGTCAGAATATCTTTTTCTTTAGCGCCAATGGATTTTAAAAGCCCGATTTCCCTGGTGCGTTCGGTAACGGAGACGAGCATGATGTTCATGACGCCGACTCCTCCGACAATAAGCGAAATGCCGGAAATCGCGACGATCATAGCCGTAAGAAGGCTCGTGATGGTTTCAACGGTGCTAAGAATATCTTTGGCGCTCTGAATCTGGAAGTCGTTTTCGTCATCTTCATCCAGGTTGTGCCTGTCTCTCAATAAAGCTTCTACATCGGCTATTGTCTGGTTAATGGTGTTTGAATCATGGACGCTGATATCTATTTCCTGAAGTCTTTCTTCACCGATAATCTGGTTGATGACGACGTCTATAGGAATGTACAGTGAGTTGTTGATAAAGCCTCCGGCTAGGACGCTGGAGGATTCAACTACCCCCGTGACTCTAAAAGTGCGGTTGTTGATTTTAATCGTTTCACCGACGATAGCGGTATCTTCACCAAAAAATTTTTCCGCTACATCGGCTCCTAATACCGCTACCCGTTCAGAAGATATTTCCTGGTCTTCCGTGATGAACTCTCCTTCGATTACTTCCGGTTTTAAGATATCTAAAATTTCGTGGGTTATGCCGTAGATCAAAAGTTCATCCTCCTCTCCGTTGGCGGTTATGGTTTCCGAGGCCATCGCTATTGGGGCGACATAGTTAATGTTCGTCAATGATGAGTCATTCCTGATGGCGTCAAGGTCGTCAAACGTGAGTGCCTCCGAACCGGCAAAGGTACTTACTTGACTGGAGCCGGGATTGATTTGAAAATAATCGGTGCCGAAAGAGGATAGTTCGTCGGTGATAAACCTCACTGCTCCCTGTCCGATGGAGTAAATAAGAATAACTGCGGTAATACCAATAATGATGCCCAGCATGGTAAGGGAAGTTCGTAAGACGTTTCTCCGTAAGGCCTGGGCAGCTTCACGAATAGTTTCTTTGTAATCCATATGTTAACAATTTTCAATTTTCATTTAAATTTGAATGAATTATTAATTTTTCGTGTCAGAGATGATTTTACCGTCGAGGAGCCGGATAATTCTCTTCGCGTAACGTGCGATATCGGCTTCGTGGGTGATAAGAACTATGGTTCTCCCTTTTTCGTTGATGCTTTTGAGAAAATCCATAATTTCATGGGACGTCTGGGAGTCCAGATTGCCCGTGGGCTCGTCGGCTAATATAAGCGATGGATTCATAACCAATGCGCGAG
>DATEBW010000136.1:0-9476 GCA_035287165.1 Patescibacteria group bacterium
AAACCGCATATTGCCTGTTTCCCAATGGGTACACGCGACAGGTATCAGCCGAACCCAGCCGATCGATTGGACACTCGTATGCACCCCAGAGGCGATGATTTGATTTGAATGAAGGTAATTCTTGAGTCCCATAGGGCACGATGTCAAGGCGACGCTTTTTGTTAATCATATCAGAATAAGACGCCGCAATAGAAAACCCGGCTGTCTCGGGCATGATGGTAAGCGGTTTCACATTCAAATCAAGACATTGCTGTTCGTTCGCGTGCCACATGAAGAATTCTTGCATTTTCGGTTTCTCATTCATGAAATCAATGTTTGGATACTGGAAGACATATACTCGGTCTCCCATGATGGCGGCGAGATTATTATTGTCAACCGGCAGCACTTGGTCGACGCCTCCTCCTATTCCCAAAGCATTTCCCGAAGCATACCGCTCTCCAAACTCGAGCGCTTCCCGGTCAATTCCACCAATTTTTCCGTCTTTATACACGACTAAATTTCCCGAAATTTGCCGAACTTCCTCTTCAAGCCCCTCCTCTAATTGTTCAAAATAATGATGTACCTTCCGCTCTTTTCCTTCTTTGGTCGCTGGTTTTTCCGGTACCTTTTGTGTTACCGGTTGTTCTTTGATGAAATTTCGCCTGAAAAATGCCGCTACCTCATCGGTCTTCCAATTTTTAAACCTGTCGGGAGGGATCTCCTGCGTATTCAGTTTCGGGGGCTCCATGGCGAGTAAAAATCTCTTGAGTTGTATCCACCATCCTTCCTCGTTCAGATCTACGGGTTCCTCTGCCGATTGAGGATTTTCCATCATGAGTGAATACACTTCCCACGCCCACCTTATAAAATCAGCTTCGGATAACTGAATTCCATCAAGATCGTGACCGAATATTAGTAGTTTATCTCGTAATGTCGTCACTACCAGATTAGTCAGCCCAAAATCTTTCCCGGACGAGCCTGCCGGGCGATCATCGGGCACCTCAAAACAGCGGGCAGAGACGACTGCCTGAATTGCTTCGTCCGGCTCTATATACCTTAGTGACGTTCCTTCTCGTATTTGACCAACGGTGGCATCCATAGCCAGGAGTGGATTATCCTTGCCTCTTCCCGGTACACCGCGCAAATGCCGGATACCGTCTCCCGCTACCAGCCATGGATCTAACGGCAAGATCGCATGTTCAGGTATTTCATAGGTAAGTAGATGCTTAGGTTTCGTATCAAGTGGCGGTACAAATGCAGGATATTCTTCATTTAATACCGGACAAATACCGATTCTGCCGCTTAAATCTTTTCCAAGTACACCCAAACGATCCCCGATTTTTATTTTCAGGTAGGGATGGGTCGGGCCGTTTATTTGATCTTCTTCAATCACTAATGGAATAAGTCGGGCAGTGGAATTATCCGCCGACTCAATAGGCGGAATGGGAAGCGGGTTCGTTGATTCTGATGATTCCTGCTCTGGCTTCTTACTCATGGTTGGAGTATATCATGAGCAGCAATTTTAGACTGTTGAGATAGTCAATGTGAAACCAAGTTCTGTGCGAAAGTATTCCTATTTACCAAATGATGTGATGGGTAATTTATGCTTTAGTTAATTAACCCGAAATACGAAATTATTTAGCACGTCATTGCGAGACATACGACGTCAGGAGTATGACGAAGCAATCCTGTTCGAGCTGGGGATTGCTTCTCCGTCAACTGACGGATCGCAATGACAGATTGTTATAGCAGCATTTTCATTTAGTAATTCGGGTTATTTAGTTTAGTAAATTGTTCTGGTTAAACTACGTTTGACCACCGTTCTTACATCGCAAAATCCCGTATCCATTGGAGGTTCGGAATGATATTCATCGGCCTGCCTTCAACGTCATAGACATGCAGCGCATTGCCCAGCATCTCCTCTTTGAGTGATAGCGGATGAGTCCTCGCGCCGCGCAACGACTAAATCGACATCAATCATCTTCACAAATTCTGTCAGGAGAAAAAGGTTTTCATATGCTTTTTTTTCATCATACGCGCCGACAATTTTTATGGAGGGTTCGACCTCTATTACCTGTGTCGGGTCGTCAGGATCAAAGTCGCGAAAGACAGAGTAAGCTTCCACTTCTCCCACTTGTAACGGAAGTTGAAGAATTCTTTTTCCGGGAGCTAACCGAGGAGCGTAGTAGTTGATATGCTTGGCCATTACGTGCGGATTGAAATAGAAACCGACGCCGGGATTTCCCAATTCGTCAAAAATGACCGGACTGCCGTGTTCCGTCACTACCTCTACGGCGGCTTGTACGGGAATCACCACATTGCGGTCGGTCTTCAATCCGAGCCGGCGGAGGATTTTCGCACGGTTTTCGGTCATTTCCCGTCCATGCGAAGCAAATTTGCCGAGGAGTAGCTGCGGAACCGCCGCGAGGGGTCGGGATCGCAGTGCGTGTTCGGTGAACCGCGCCCTTCGGGTCTCATGATCTTCAAATATTGTTTGAGGAAGATTTCTTACCGTATCGGCTATAAATCCGGGAAGAGCCGATGCATAGACTGCTTCCGGGGACGCGTAGTTTTTTCTTAAAACATCGCGTGTGATCAGCCTGTTGTCCGGATAATAGGGCTGTGTGATGCCGTATAGGAAAGATACTATGCGCGACGAAGGCGCAAAATCAACGGAAAAAAGGTTTGTTTCGTATGGCTCCCGGGATTCTTCGCGAAATAAATATGTCCCGGCGAGCAGTGCTTCGGATAGTCGTAAAGACCATTTTAAAAATTCCCGTCGGTTCAATCGCGCGCGCAGTATCGGATCCTGCTCTTTCGCTTCAAGCATACGTAGGGGTCTATCGTAACTATACGCTTTAATAATCATATTTTCAATTAAAATAGCCTATAGCATATAATTCCCGCGCCTATAGTATTAGTAACTTCTTGAAGTTTCTGATCCACCCTCGTTTTATGATATAGTGAGTAGTATGCGTATCGATATCCGTTCCCGGGGTTTTACCCTTATCGAACTCGTCATCTATGCAGGAGTGACATCGGTCATGTTGAGTGTGTGGTATCAGCTTTTTGCTCTCGGCGGCGTGCAAAAAGTTCGCGATATCGTCGAAGACTCACTCGTGATAAATGCCGATACGGCATTTTACGAGCTTACCCGTACGGTGCAGGGAGCGACATCGGTCACTGTGCCTGCTGCCGGGGCGAGTTCACCGGTTTTACAGCTGGACGCCGGCGCAGTCGTCTATCAGGTAGATGCGAACGGCATCCTGACGAGAACCGAAGGAGGACAAACCGCAGCGGTCACTAACGATAACGTGGTCGTTGACCAGGTGGCGTTTACCCATCTGGGTCCATCATCCGAGTCGCCGACGGTCGTCGTTGAGTTAACCCTTTCCGGACGGCATCTGCTTGAAGGGAAACAGCGGACAGAAATGTACCGGACGGGCATCTCTTTAAGATGAAAGGACACAGGATAGAACAGGATGTTTACGGGATTGCACAGGATAAGAAATCCAGTTTAATCCGGTTTTAATCCGGTTTAATCCTGTGTGCTTACTACCGGAATTGTCATGCCTAACGCAAACCAGAGAATTGCAAGATCAGTAACTACTTGCGGGACCGCTACCTCCGGCCAGACCGCCATCGTCATGGTTATGATCATGGCGATTATCGCGCTCATTTTCACTCAAATATCGGTGATAAATCTGAACCTCCTTTCGATTTCAAATGAGCGGGTGAGCGGCGAAGCGCTGCACATGAAAGCGGAAGGATACCTGGAAAGCGCTGCTTTGCGCTATCTGCGGGATATCTCGTATACCGGTGAGACGGTCAATGACGGCAATGCGGTGTGTACGGTTACCGTATCTGATATCGGCGGGTTTAACCGCGATTTTGATGTGGTATGCAGTGAAGGAAGCCGCTCGCGGCACGTCGGCATGGACGTGACTTATTCTGCGGGAGCATTCCAGTTTTCGAAACAGGAGAAGAGATGAAAAATTTATGATTTATGATTTATGCGAATTACGAGTGTACGAATAAAAAATTCTAATACCTAAATTCTAAGTTCCAATAATAATCAAATTCTAATAATAAAATTCAAAACGTTTAGTATTTGTTATTTGGGATTTAGAATTTATTTGGAAGTCAGATATTAGAATTTTGAATTTAGTAAAGCAATATTTTCGTATATTAGTATTTATTCGTAATTAGTAGCACCTATGAAACTTTTTACCAAATCTATCCGCACCTATCCCGCATTTCTCTTTACCGAGCGGGCGCTCGCGGTCGGCATCGCAAATAAAGAGCGTACAAACTTCTCGCTTTTGCAAGAGGTGGCTTTGCCGGACGGCCTGATCCAAAACGACCAGGTGAGGGATACGGCAAAACTCGCTGCCTTTTTACAGAATATCCGTCAACAGCTTAACATAGTTGATGTGCACGTCGTCGTCGGCATTTCTGAAGTAAAGGCAACGGTAAAGTCGCTCAAGCTGCCGCTGTTGTCGGCCGATGAAATTACCCAGGCTGTCGAGGAAGAGGCCGATTCGTTCCTGCCGTTCCGGCCGCACGACGAATATATCGATTGGATGCTGATAGAAAAATTAAGCGACGAAGAGGAATACGTACTCGTATCCGCCGTGCCGAAAACTATCGTGGACGGTTTTGTCCGTGCATTTGTGCAGGCGGGCATGCAGCCGGTCGCGTTTGAGACAACGTCACTTTCCCTCTTTCGGCTACTCCCTGCCGACGCGCGGCGGTTAAGTTTAACGGTTGAGTTGGGTGATATTACGACGGTCTTGGTATTGAGCGTTTCCGGCAGTATCGAGGTAAGTTCGGTAATTCAGGAAAGCGATAATTTACTGGAGAAAATACAGCGATTGACAACTTTTTATATACATAAAAAAGGAGCAGGAAAACCGCCGGATTCTATCTATGTATGCGGATCACGAGCCACGCCGCAAATAGCCCGGCAGATTGCCCAGACGCTTTCGATGAAACCGATGCTTCTGTCCGCGCCTTTTCCGCAACTTGCCGAAGATAAGCGTATCCGCTATGCGGTTCTCGCGTCATTGGCGTTGAAACGCGTTGCGCCTCCCGCCGACATGAAGACGATCAATATCCTGCCTGAAGCGTTGTCGCAAAAGTATAGTGCCGAACAGGAGATGGCGGTTGAACGGCGCGTCAAGATGGCACTGCTCATCATCGGAATTTTTTTAGTAGGGTTAAACGCGTTTACGATGTTTTTCCTGCAGCGGGCAGGCCGTACAGTAGAGAACAGCCTGTCGTATCTCACCACCTCCCAGTCATCCGTCACCTACGAACCGAATAAAGTGCTTACCGCCCAATCGGTTTTTACCCAGCATGAAATGCTGGCTGACGCGCTCCGCGAGATTGCCGCCGTTACATCGCCGCTCGTGTCCGTGCGCGGCACCCATTTTTCGGCAAAAGACCGTACTATTATCATAAGCGGTACCGCGGCAACGCGGGACGGGCTGTTGGCATTCCGCGACGCGCTCGCCCAAAAAGAAATTTTCACTGAAGTCACTATCCCGTTTTCATCTCTGGAGCAGGAGCGGGAGAGCGAGTTCCGCGTCGTACTGAAGTTGTAATGACGGTTTTGATATCATTTTATTCGTGACATGTAATTCGTCAATCATAAATCATCCCGCGGAGCGGGATCTGGCTTCGCCAGATAAATCTTAAATCTTAAATCTAAAATCTAATCATGCCTATACAAAATCCTACGCCGGTAAATCAGGAACCGCCTAATAAAATGGTAGAAAAGAAAAATTCTGCAAACGGGAAAAAGCATCTGCCGCGGGGTAAACGCAGTGCTTCGGGTCCCGGGAGTGATTGGCTTATGGTCGCCACGGTGTCCATACTCACCATCTCCATGGCACTTCTGGTGTTTATCGAACTCGAGCGGCGGACGGTCATTTCCCAAAAACAGCGCCTGGAGCAGGTGGCGCAATCAGTCGAAGTCAACCCGGTCGTCCGGCAGGATGACATAACGGCGATAGAGGAGGCATATCTCTCGGAAGAAGAGGTGATCGCTTTTATCCAGACGATGGACCGTGTCCGCAGCTCTTTTGCTTCATTTGAATTGCAATTTACGAGCGATGTCCCGCAGGGTACTGATCCGCGCTATTTGTCGGTTACCATAATCGCAGAAGGCACACCGGATAGTATGCTACAGTTTTTGCATTCGCTTTTTGCGTCTGAATATTTTCTTAAAATTGATGAGTATGAGATGGGAAAGGGTAAAAATACTGCGAGCGAATCAAAACTGACATTAAAAGGAAAACTATACATTTCGGATAAATGAAGGGATTTTAGAATTATGATTTTAGATTTATGATTTATGAATTATGAATAAAGAAATATTGAAGAGAAGAACAAAAGAGTATTCATTACGGATAATAAAATTAGTGGCGGCGTTACCCAAAACGATGACTGCCCGCGTCATCGGCAATCAGCTTTTAAAAAGTGGTACGTCGGTCGGAGCTAATTATCGCTCGGCTTTACGATCAAGATCAAAATCCGAGTTTATCGCTAAGCTGGGAATAGTCATTGAAGAAGGAGATGAAAGCGCATTCTGGCTCGAGCTTATTATTGAAAGTAAACTTCTGGAAAAACGTCTGGTAGAACCCCTATTACAGGAAACCAATGAAATTATCTCAATAATGGTGTCGTCATTAAAGTCAATCAAAAAGAATCAATCCTAAATCATAAATCTCAAATCTCAAATCTTAAATCAATGTATGTCTAAACAAACTTTTATCATAGCAGTGGGAATAGTTGCCGCTGCCGTCATGCTCGCCAGCGTATGGGAGCTATTCGGACTGATGAATGTGTACCGGCTTTCTGCGGCGCCGGATGAAGGCAAGCAGGAAGTAGATCTTATTAAGCTCGTTGAACAGTGGGAACGGAAAAAGCCGTTCGATTTCCGCCCGCCACTTGAGAAGAAAGAAGCAACGGATAGCGTGGCAACGGACAGTTCTACATTGAATGTTGAATAAATGCTCTTAAATCTTCAATGACCAATCTGCGATTACACGCTTCGCACTACTTGACATAAACTTAATTCATGTTCTATAGTGGAGATGCTCCGTTATTCGCTGTTCGTTTTTCGCAATTCGCCAATCGGCATGTGTTAAGCGAACGGCAAAGAGAAAGCAGTTAGGGGCCAAACGCGAATAGCGAAAAACGAATAACGAGCAGAGGGAGGTGAGAATAGATGAAAAATATACGAAAGAATTTTCAAAAAGCATTTACCCTTGTTGAGCTTCTCGTCGTCATCGGTATTCTCGCGATTCTGACCGCAGTGGTCTTGGTCGCCGTGAATCCGGCGCGACAGTTGCAACAGGCACGTGATACTGAAAGAAGAGCAGAAATTAATGCGATATTATCGGCGATTACCGCCTATATTGCTGACCCCGATAATCTTGGAGCGGTACCGTCTACCGGTGGAACTATAGACACATGTCCTACGATGTCGACGGTTGGTACGGATACCGGGAATGTGAATTTATCAACGGATCTTGTAACGCTGTATATTGCAGATATACCTATTGATCCAAGCGGTGCCACCGCAGGAGACACGGCGTATGAAGTATGTCAAAGTGCTGCTGATGGCCGTATTACGGTAAGTGCTCCTAATGCAGAAGGAGTAACCGGTATGAGTGTGACAAGATAATTCTGTATAATCTTGTACTGCTCTAGGCACAAGAATCCTCCTTAAGGAGGATTCTTGTATTTAGAGAAGATTAACGGGTTTACAAACGTTCCAGCAATACTTCATCTTTCTTTTTCAGTTCCTCGGCTCTATTCTTCAGCTCAACTGCTTTTTCATCATTATGCAGGCATGTCTCATATATTTCTGCGAGAAGCAAATAATATCTATAGTTTGTATCATAGAGAGAAATAGCTTGCTTTGTGCTTTCTCTGGCATCATCGCACTTTTTCTGTTTGAGTTGTGTATAGGCGAGCCAATAGAACGAATCGGAATACTGACGATTGAGTTTAATTGCTTCTTGAAAGTGGTTTTCAGCATTCGTGTACCATCCATTTTGATAAAACTGTTTACCAGTATTCCTATGGGCTATAATATAATAAGTCAACACATCTGCAAGAATCATATTCTGGTTTCGATAGACGCCTAAACTTCCGGAAAGCGGATCGTGGTACATGTCCCAAAGTCTAGTGTTTTCGCTGCGGATGAAATCTTCAGACGGCATATCATCTTTCTTATAAAAGCGTGTCAGTAATCCCTGTTGTACCCATTCACCTTCAAGAGATACATCGTAATAGCCGAAGGTATAAATTGGCGCCGTATCATAGTTTTTTTCTATAAAACGGGAGAGGAAGTCCCTGTCGGTTACCTCGTCTGCATCTGGCAAATCTAATTGAGGATACTCTTTCTTTATTACATCATGGTAAATTGGATTTCCTGCTCTGAATAGATGGAATAATATAACATCAGGACGATACCGGTATACATAGTGCATGTGTTGAACATCAAAGCTCATGGTGTCTCCGACAGGGATGACAATACTCCCTTCAGGAACCGTATCGAGTATATCTTGTGCAAAATATTCCGTCGTCCGGTCATTTTTTAATATCGAGAGTTTAGGATAATTAATATAGAGCACAAGAAGAGGTAGTATAAAGAGAAACAGATAGATTAGTTTGCCATAGTATTCAACATGAGTTAACTTCAGCCCTTTTAATAATGATAAAATGTTTTTTGTCACGATTTCTAATCCATATAGAAGCCAAACTGCTAAAAACACGTAAGAGGCAAGAAGAAATCGTTCAAATACGCCTACTTCATATATTTTCTCTAGTGGAAAAGCGGCGTATACAATAAAAACTGGACCAGTGAAGAAAACAGTAAGAAATGTGAACCAAAATTGATCTTTCTTCGTTTTCCATTGGTAAAAAGCTCCCGTAATAATGAGTAGTAGTCCAATAATCAGAAAATCTTGTTTTACAATATTTACATAGCTTGCAATTTGCGTTACACGACCTAAGACTGTAACAGTATCGTGAGGAACAGAAACCTGCAGTTGAAATGTGCCATATTCTGCACGAGTGACTAAGCGGAAAAACTGCTGCAGCGTCACAGGATTTTCCCAGTTGATTGGCGGTTGTGACAATGCTGCAAAGTATACATATGTATACGGTATCAAACCAAAGATAAAAAGGCCTATCAGCTTGCTTATAGAAATGAAAGAAAATCGGGGGAGTAATTTTTTATGGCGATATAACCAGTAGCCAAAGGCAGGTATCATCAGTAAGATGATGTGGTGATGGGTGAGTGATAATCCGAATACAAAAACGAAGAGAAACAAGTATCGCTGGTTGCGTGTACCACTCCATAGGAACAGTAAATAGGTTAACGTGACTACAAAAAAGGTATGGAGGGCAAACACTTCCGGTACTATCGCATAGAGCCAAAACAAATAGGTAAAGCCGAGGGTAGATACGGTGACAAGAGA
>DATEBW010000137.1:0-5499 GCA_035287165.1 Patescibacteria group bacterium
GATCAAGGTGTACATTGTAGGTACTTTCTAGATCTTCTGTCCCGCCGTTTCCCGGAGCAACATAGATAGTTCCCATTCCTTCAGAGTGTCGCGCTTTCCACGCCAGCACATGCTCCCTCCCTCCACTTCCGACAAATAATATATTTTTATCTGCATTCTGCGGTATATAGACATCTGGAAAAGGATAAGGGGTGATACTTGGGGCTTTCTCTTCAATACGTGGAGCAATCTCTGCTAGACTCATAATAGAATGTATGCACTGTAACCAACCCTATAACTTTTGTCAAGAGGTGGTGTGCATGAGTTTTATATTCTCAAGCTGCAGCTTTGATACTGAGTATCCATCAAGAGACAACGGGTACTCCCCCGTAACACACCCCATACAGAGCCCGATATGTTCACCCAGGGCATCATCTACCGTTTCCTGAAATTGCTCCGGAGTTAAATACTCAAGAGAGTCAACGCCGAGCTGCTTAGCTACTGCATCTAAGTTGCGTCCAAGGTCACGGTATATCATCGGACCGGTTTCCTGAATATCGGTACCAAGCGGACACGAATGACTTACCGGCGGCCACGGTATGCGAAGATGTACTTCTTTCGCGCCGTTGTTGCGTAAGTTCCCGACCCTGTTTATTACGGTATCCATAACACCTCCCGTCGTAGTACCACGAATTATGGAATCATCAACCATAGCAATTTTTTTACCTATTAACCAGTCAAACGGAAAATAATTGTTTTTTCCCACTAGATTGCGTTCATCGTCATCCGGACTAATAAAGCCCCGAAAGCTTCCCTTTAACGTCCCGTAGCGGCCTTTTATCATCGAAGTCCGAGGAAACACTGGGCGGCCGAGAACTTCGCTTAATCCCTCCGCATATCCTTCTGCTGATGACCGGGAAGACTCGGGTATATAAGTAGCGCATTCAGCATCAGCAACAGGGTAAAGCTGACCCAGTTTAGCTCCGAGTGCTCTGCGTACCGCATCAAGCTGAATCCTGTTTCTCAAACGGCCATCAGCACGCATCAGATATGCTATTTCCAGTCCGCAAAAACCGTCACTGACTTCGTCTGCCCACTGCCAGCGGGAAACACCATCTGCGTCTATTCTTACTATTTCCCCGGGGTGAACCTCATCGCGGATATGCTCACCAAGAAATCCAAATGCGGGAGTTTCTGATGAAATCGCGAAGCCGGGGTTTGCGTTGTTTTCAAACATCGCAAGGTAAAGCGGTCGGTTACCAAAAGCATCGCGCGCTGCAAAGAGTGTGTCTTTCGTAATTATCGCTAAACTAAAAGACCCCTTGCTTTTTTTAAGCGTATATTCTATTTTTTCCTCCCACGTGTCACCCGGCGCGCTTGCAATAGTAAGAACCATAAGCTCACTGTCGGTTGTTCCAACGCTTCGTACACCTTGAACATCAAGCTCTTTTTGTAACTCAAGGGCGTTTATAAGATTTCCATTCTGACCGAGAGCAACTTGCCCTAACTCGCACTCGGAATAAAACGGCGCAGCGTTTTCAATACGGGATGAGCCTTGGGTTGAATACCGATTGTGCCCGATGCCCACGTGTCCCGATAATTTAGTTTCTCCTGATTGATATTTCTCATAAGCTTTCCGAATTAGACCCATCGAGGTGAATGGTTTATGCACCTGACTTCCGTCACCAACAGCAGTACCGAACGATTCCTCCCCGCGATGCTGGTTTTGGAGTGATCCTTGAAATATCGCATGGGGTAGAGTCGCAGGGTTAATTGACGAATCCTGCCCATCAGGAGGAATCCATATCCCGAAAACACCACACGCATGTTTTATACTTACTTCAGGACTAACATATTGCTCCACTTCTACTTTATCCATCTTTTACTCCTCAAAAACCCATCTATTTCCGTTACTTCGATGTTCAATCGCTTGCTCCAATGCGTACTCCACTTCTTGCTTGTACTGGCTTTCAGGTTTAAGATTTCCTCCGTCCGTTCTTAAGTTGCAAACAGGAATTCCTCTTCCCTTTTTTCGCTCTCTTGTGGCTGCTCTTGCATTGCCTTTTACCTGAAGGGGAACTGGCTCGTTATTACCTGACAGGTAAACAAATATATCTATTCCACTTACATCAGACATTGAATTTTTCTCGGTGGGAGAATAATTCATAACAAGCTGGTCTCCTACTAAAACGCCGTCTTTTCCATGAGCGCGTGAAGCGTGTGGATCGTAAACTGGATATATAAATAACCGAGTTCATCGCGAGGTTTATCATCAGAGCCAATAAGTTCCTCATACCTATTGGCCAAGTACTGCCACCGTTGTTCCCTATCCATACTATCTGGATATACACGCCCTAATATACTCAATAAATATCGGGTGCGGTTTCAGCGGGCGAGATTTATATTCAGGATGGCCCTGGGTACCTACATAAAAAGGATGCACTGAACGGGGAAGCTCGATGATTTCCGCGAGATTTTCCTCTACAGATCGCGCCGATATTATCATGCCGTTCTTTTCAAATTCTTTTGCATACTTTTCATTGAATTCATACCGGTGCCGGTGGCGTTCACTGGTTAATCCGGTATTTTTATTGATAAATCCTCCGTGTTTGTCATACGCCTCCCCTGCTACGGTGCCTTTCTTTACGATGGCGTTCCATGCGCCCAGACGCATCGTGCCGCCATATGCGCGCCGCCTCATAAATTCTTCCTGCTCCGGCATGAGATGGATAACCGGATAGGGAGTTTTAGGGCTATTCTCTGTCGTATCAGCTTTTTTCCATCCGATGACGTCACGCGCGAACGATATGACCGCCAGCTGCATGCCGTAGCACAAGCCGAGATACGGAATTCCGTGTTCTCGGGCATAACCGGCCGCCTGAATCATTCCCTCCGCACCCCGTTTGCCCCAGCCGATCGGGACAATAATTCCGTCACAGTTTTCGCGCGACAATGCATCGGCACCTTTTTTCTCTACCTTTTCTGCGTCAATCCATTTTGTTTCTACTTCCACGCCGTGATACCAGCTCGCATGCTGCAAAGCGTCAAACAAAGCTGCATAAGAGTCCCGGAGCTGGTACTCACCGGTGGAAAAGTATTTACCGACAATACCCACGCGGACACGGTTTCCCGATTGTTGTATTTTTTTCACGTTCTCGACAAAATGTATCCATAGGGATAACTTGTCTTCCTGTTTCCGAAGCTCGAGCTTTTGAATGATGCGAATGTCAAACCGCTGCTTTTTTAAGATGAGCGGCAATTCATAAATCACGTCACAGTCGGGCGCCGACATGATATCTTCCGCATGGACATTGCAAAACAGGGCGAACCGGTCCTTGCGGCGCTGATCCATCATTTTTTCAGAACGCGCCACGATAAAATCCGGCTGGATAGCCATGGAGTTGAGCATTCGCACCGATAGCTGAATCGGCTTGGTCTTTGGCTCTCCGAGATGGGAAGGCGTCGGCATGTAGCCGACGTGCACATGGATCACGTCACCCGGATGGCGCAGGGAAAGGAGCCGGGATGCCTCATAATAAAAAATATTCTGGTATTCTCCCGCCGTGCCGCCAAGTTCAACAACCACGACGTCAGCTTTATCTTTTTCTCCCGCCTGTTTCCATCGGCGGGTAATTTCATCCGTGATATGCGGAATAGCTTCGACGTCCTCACCCTTATACTCAAACCGCCGCTCGCGGTCAATGACGGTCTTGTACACCTGGCCCATAGTCATGAAGTTGTATTTCCCGAGGTCTTTATCGAGGAATTTCTCATAGCTGCCGATGTCCATGTCCGCTTCAGTGCCGTCTTCGCACAAAAACGGGTCGCCGTGCTCGATGGGATTTATGGTGCCTGCGTCGATATTCAGGTAGTTCTCACACTTAATCGGCGCAACGCGCAGCCCCAGAGACTGGAGCAAAAAACCGATGGATGAGGCGACGATTCCCTTCCCTATTCCTGAAATCACGCCGCCGGAGACGAAAATGTACTTTGTCCTCACGGGAATAGAGTATAAGTCTACAAGCGAATAATTACAATAGGAAAATCAGTAACTATTCAGTTCTTTCCAGTGAATTTGTCATTGCGATCCGTCAGTTGACGGAGAAGCAATCTCAAGAGATCGCCACGTCTCGACACAGGTCGGGACTCGAGATGACATGTTATAGATAAAAACTGACAGTTACGAAAATCATAAGCGTACATATATACACAGACTGCGCGAAAATAAGGGTTGAGAAGTAATGCTACAATATAATTGTTTACTTATAAATCAATATGAGAAAAGAAAATTGTCCGGGGAGAGAAATTTGTGAAGAATCACTACAGCAAATAAAACATGCTTTTAACATGGATCAAATCATTTTAACAGGTGCAAAAAGTATGAAGGATGGATGGAATGCTTTTCGGGAGAATGAATCTAATTTAGCCGAGGTCGGCATAAACGTTAAAAAAGGTAATGATGGAAGATGTAAAACGTGTCCGATAGCACTTTTCGTAGAGGCGGAGATAGGAAAAACTGTTTCTCGATACCAAAAACCACCTCGTAGATTCCACTAACACTTTGTTAATAGTTACGCATTTATTGAACAGGACGGCTTCTTCTTCTTATCACCTTCAAATCAACCAAAGTGCTTCTTAATAGCGACTGTGCGGCGTGGAGTTCCTCGCCGCCGACACCCTTTTTGATTGCTTCCTCTGCCTGTTGTTTTGCTTTCAGGATCGCCTGCTCATTCAACTCGTCCGCGTGGTAAGCGCGGGACACGAGAAGCATCACTTTTTCTTTGGAAACTTCCACATATCCCCCGCCGATCGCGAGGAATTGATTTTCCTTATCTTTGCGAATAATTACTTCTCCTTCCTCAAGCGCGGCAAATAGCGCCGTGTGATGCGGAAGGATCGTGAGCTGGCCATTTACCGAAGGGACGGAGACGTGTTCTACCTGCTCGGCATACGCCAGGCGTTCCGGAGATACAATTTCGAGAAGAAAAGATTTCATAGAAGCCACTAGCCATTAGGGATTAACCATTAGTGTTTCTTAAATTTAATAACATTTTGTTCAACATTTTCATTACTTCTCCTAATAATAAAATTATTTTGCTATATTCTTCTTCACTCATATATTTTAATTCTTTCGAAAGTAATAATTGTGTTTCCAATTCTGCCCCGGATCCGTATGCTACAGAAAGAAATTGTATATATTCTTTTCTGTATTTTCTTGCAAATCCTTCAGCAATATTGGAAGGAATAGCGACGGATGCACGTCTTACTTGAGAGGTTAAACCATATATTTCTTCTCTTGGAAATTTAGAAGTTAATTTGTATACCAATATAACAAGCTGAAAAGATTTTTGCCAAACTATAAGTTCTTTGTATGATTTCATAATTCCTAGTGGCTAATGGCTAACCACTAGTGGCTTTACTTCACTTCATCTATCGTGCCTTTCATGTAGAAAGCCTGTTCGGGCTTATCGTCGTGTTTGCCGTCAAGTATTTCCTTGAAGCCGGTGACCGTTTCTACCA
>DATEBW010000138.1:0-6875 GCA_035287165.1 Patescibacteria group bacterium
CTCGTAGCGGTTTTTGTCGCATTGACGCCGTTTATTTCAACTGCGGCTAATGCGAACGATACTGAGATTAAAGGCCTTCTTCAGAATATTTCCGCACTTGTTTCGGAGATTGACGGTCTTTTGGCGTACATCAATCAGAGCGGGGCGTATGCGGGAATCGTTGCGGGAGTGACGAACATTTCTTTGTCTGAAACGGTTATAGACAATACGTCTTCGCAGACAAAGAAATCCGGAACGTGGTGCACATCTGCGGCATTGAATTTTTACGGTTCTGATTCAATCTATTCCTGCGGGTCCGGACCTGATATATTCCAGTGGATTCCATCGTTCCAAGAATCCGCAAAATACGAGGTGTTTATGTGGTGGACTTCGCATCCAAATCGTTCGACAGTGGGTCTTGTGCAGATTGAGGAAGAGAGTGGATCGGATGCGACTCAAAAACGCGTAAACCAGCAGATAGACGGCGGAAAATGGAATTCGCTCGGCGTATACACATTCGGCCCCGGGACAGGGACTAGGGCAGACGGCGGTTCTGTCAAAATTTCAGACCAGTATGGTCAAGTCGCGGCCGACGCGGTAAAGTTTGTGAAAATTGAAGCAACGCCCGCGGTCACGTATTCAAAGCTTTCAGTCCCTACCAATACGCTCTCAAACGGTACAAATATTATCTATCGTTTTGCGGTCCATTCAAATACCGGCGATGGCACTCTTAATAACACCGCTTTCAAGGTGAAGGTTTTAGGTGCGGATGCTTCTAATCCAGTTCTGTATGTTTATGCCGATAGCGCTTTTTTGCTAGCTAGCCATTCTCCGGTCGCGGGAGTGTTTATCGATGAGTACTCTGTTGAATTTAACGCTCAAGAACCGATTAATCTTCCCGGAGGATCAACACGATATTTTGAGATTCGTCTTGATATAGCAAATAAAACCGATGGGGCGACCGTCTCTTCGTATCCAATTTTTACTTCACTGCCAACAGAAACGCTTTCTTCCTTGGGCGGGACGATTGTTCCCTCCATCACTGTCCTTTCTCCGAATGGGGGGGAGGTGTGGCCTGTTGGGAGTACGCAAACTATTACATGGAAAACATCAAATTTTCCTATCGCTTCAATGGTTTATATTGAACTCAGGCCAGACAGTTTTAATGTAAGTCCGGTTACCAAAATTGCGGTAGTTCCTTCCATAAATGGATATTATTCGTGGCAGGTTCCAAGCAGTATAATTCCCGGCCAATATATAATAGAAATCTATAAAGCCGATCAAAACGGAATTATTGATCCTAGTGAGTCAGCCAAGGATATTAGCGACGCGCCGTTTATGATTGCGGCATCAACCCTGCCCCCGACGTCAACTCTGGGTACCGACGTTTATTACATAGAAGATGACGGCACTATACTTCAATCAAATGGCTACATAAATTTTACATCACTTTCCAGAAAATTTTATGAAAGTTATCCGGATAAATATGATTTTCTAACTTTTTATCCAACCTTCGTCGATAGTGCTGCTCCGAATTATTATTTAGGTGTTAAAAATGATGTGAAAGGAATCGGGCTGTCTGTATTCGATAATACTTCTGCCTATGGAAGTACGGGGAAATTAAGAGGCATTAGCATAGTCAGGAATTTTGGTTACCAGACCACGATACATGAAACAGCGCACCAATTTTTAGCATACGTGCCGGGGTACGGAGCTACTCATTGGGATCAATTTATAGATCTTTCTTTTGCAGACGGAACTTATACATATGTTAATAGCCCCATGGGTGCTGCTATGGGACCGTGGGTTGATAACGGGAACGGCACATTCTCTGAAGATCCGTCGAAAATTCCTTATCGTTTTAGCGGCGGAAGCGGTGGTCCTGTGGAACGCTTTAACGACAGCGAGTTGTATCTGATGGGACTGATGTCTAAATCCGAGGTAAAACCCCTTTATCGGCTTATTCCTACAGGCAGCATGCAAATAGTTGATGGAAAGAAAACTTATGCTGGCTATAAGACGCCCGTCCCCGTTGAACAGTTAATCACAGCAGCCGGCTCTGAACGTAACCCTGCTTATCCTAGTGCCCCAAAGGACTTTACCATGGCATTTATTGTGCTTACTAAAAAAGGGGAAGCGATAAGAGGGGATTATATAACGGAGGTTAATAGGATAGCTAAAAATTTCAGCGCCGAATGGAGTTTTGCAACACGGGGAAAGTCAACAATGAATGGTATATCGGCTCCACCTCCTCCTCAAGCTCCCACTATTTCACTTTCCGCTTCCCCCTTATCAATCACGAGTGGCCAATCCTCAACACTTTCATGGACTTCGACTGATGCAACGTCTTGCACCGCATCGGGTACGTGGTCAGGAGCAAAAACAGTCTCCGGTACACAATCAGCCACTCCGACAGTTACTTCTACATATACTCTGACTTGTACTGGCGGTGGAGGATCAGCGACTCAATCAGCTACCGTAACGGTGATAGCGTCTCCGCCTCCACCACCTCCTTCAACGGGTGACATTATTATCGATAACGGCGCAACTGGCACATCAAAAACCGGCTCGTGGTGCGTTTCGAGCGCAAGCGGGTTTTACGGCACAAATTCGTTGTATAGCTGCGGTCTAAACACCCCTGATACCTATCGCTGGTCCCCGTCGCTTCCCGGAACAACATATGATACATATGAAGTATCAATGTGGTGGACACAGCACGCGAACCGCTCAACAAACGTTCCGGTAAAAATTCTTGCAAATATTGGTGGAGTTCAGATCCCCAGTACGGTATATGTGAACCAGCAGATAAATGGCGGAAAATGGAATTCGCTTGGAACATTCCTTCTCGGTGCGGGAAGTTATGTCGAAGTATCCGATAAAAACGGCCAGGCAAACGCCGATGCGGTGAAATTTGCGAGGAAAAATATTGCCACGAGCGGAAAATTAGATGTTTCTCTTGCGACCACGCCGGCTCCGCAGGCAATTGTCCGGGGAACAAACGCGGTTCATTTTGTGACGATCGTATATAACACTTCGTTTTCGTCAGAGGATGTGCGAATACTGTCTCAGGGCGTTACGCTTCAGCCGGGAGACGGCGCGCAGGCAAGCGACCTCAACACGTGCCAAGTATTTGACGGCACTATTCCGCTTACGACAGGCGCGAATATCTTAAGCCCGGGCAATGCAACCCCGAATCAAGCGGTTGCTTTGCAATTTACTTTCGATGCGCATCTTATTGTGCCTCGAGAGTCCGTAAAAAAAGTTGACGTGAAGTGCAATGTTTCAAATTCTCCGCTTGATAATGAGACGTTTCAGATTGGGTTGAGCAGCGGAGCGAGTAATGTGACGAGCGATACCTATGCTTTCGGAAGAACTTCCGGATCTTCGATTGCGGAAACAGTCGCGTTTAATTCCGGTCCCATCATGACGGTGAAGACAACCGGAATGCTTGCGGTTTCGCGCGATGCGTCTTCTCCTGCGCCTCGATACGGTGTTGGGGGAAGCGCGGATCTGACGGCGGTTGTTCTCAAGTTCCACGCGGCAAATGAGGCAATTAAACTTACGAAAATCCGAGTGGTTTTGGGGAAAAGCGCAAAGAATATGGATATCGTCAAGTATACGTTATGGGACGGAGCAACAAAGGTGGGCGAGGGGATTTTTGCGGGAACTGATACTACTTCGCTTGCAACGCTCGTAGGTGATTTCATTATTCCAAAAGACGGCGATAAACTTCTTACGCTCAAGGTTGATCTTGCAAACGTCGGGACGGGCCAGCCGGGAACCGCAGGGGATGTAATCACGATTGGGCACGCCGCGGGAGATCCAACAGGAACATCGGGAATTGGTCAAAGTTCAGGTAACGAAATTACCGTAAGCCTCCCGAGTCCTATTATGTCAGCAGGGCTTACCCTGGTGAAATCGTATCCAACGCTCATCCGGCTTCCCGTACCCACAAATACGCTCGTGAACGGCACAATGACCCTATATCGATTTTCTGCTTCGGCAAATGCGGCTGGAGATGTCGGTCTCTATAAAGTGACATTCAAGATTTCTTCTTCAACAAGTGCGGTAATATCGAATTTCAATCTATACGGGTATAGCGATTCTGGATTTTCCGTGCAGGCATATTCGGCGAATCCCGTAAATTGGGGAGCGGCGTCGCGACAGACAGATGGAACCGTTGAAATATACTTTAATCCTCTGCGGGTCGGGGCGAATACCAGTGTTCAAATACCAGCTAGCGCTACTCGGTATTTCGAGCTTCGCGGGACCGTATCGAGCGCTGTTGCCGGCAATGTAGTCAGTGTTTCTCTTGAGGGCGATGAAGGGTTTATGCTCTTGGATTCCGCGTACAATATCGATAACCCTGTTTCAGTATTGTTTCCTCAAGACGACTTCATATGGTCAGGGAATACGTTTACAACTTCTGGTGTTTCAGCCCTTGATTGGACCAACGGCTATGCGATTCCCGGGCTCCCTTCCGGCGGCATGGCTCCCCAGGTTTTCTCAAAGTAAGGGATTTATCCACGCCCCAGAAGACCACGGGCTTGCCCGTGGAGCTTCATGCGAAACACCCCACGACGTTGCGTCGTGGAGTGTTTCTTTTTCATGGGCGCGCCATGTGGTAAGATGAAGATATAGCAAATTTTCCTGTGGAATCAGCATTTTCACGATTGAACCAGCGATCAGTACTGACGTTTTTTCTCCTCACCGTCATTGCAGGGGCGGTTTCTTTTTTTCTTCTAAAAAAAGCAAACACCGCGGTGAATGAAAT
This sequence comes from Patescibacteria group bacterium, assembly GCA_035287165.1. Classification (GTDB taxonomy): domain Bacteria; phylum Patescibacteriota; class Microgenomatia; family 2-01-FULL-40-14; genus DATEBW01. The sequence goes on from DATEBW010000138.1 coordinate 4,754, forward strand.
TGAGTCAATCCAGTCGGCGCCGTTGTTTGTCGCGCGGAAGGAATATCTTTCGGACGATACTGGGATTACTGCGAATGTATCGGGCTGGAAGACATATCGGAACGAAAAGTACGGATTTGAAATAAAATACCCCGCTGATTTTGAGGAGTACAAATCGTCGACGGAGTTCGGCGCCTTAGAATCGCGCGCATATAGGGAAGTATTCGTAAACATTATTCCTCCGAGCGTAAATTTTCGTGAGTATCTTGACGCGCTCACACGCGTTCGGGCGAAAGGACAGCGCGACGGTCGCATAGTAATTTTTAAAAAAGGGTCGAAAGCAGTTTCCGGACGAGAGGGGTTTGAAGAGGAATTGTATGATTCTTCGATCAATTCTTTTGTGATACGGACGTTTGTGGACTTCACACCGCTCGCGATTATATCGATTACTGTTCGTGAAGGCGGAAAACTCGAAAAGAAAACCGAAGTGTCGCCGGGTTTGCGGCGCGTAAGCGACGGAATCACTTCGACGTTGCGGCGAGTGCCATGAGAGCATGAAAAAGAAATTCAGAAGAAATATGATAGGCAGGGGTTTTTCGAGGAAAACAGCCGAGGATATTCAGGATAGAATTTTTCAGAAGATGTCAGCCGACAGAAAACTTGAAATAGCTTCTCATCTTTGGTTGCTTGCGAAAGAATTAGATAGTGATAAAATTGATTTCCGATATGGGATCAATAGACCCAAGGCATCTCCTTATAAAAGTCGCCGAAATCCTTGAGCGGTTAGGAATTCCATACGCCGTAACTGGAGGTATTGCGGTTTTCATTTGGGGTAAACCAAGGTTTACTGCCGACATTGATATTATTACACTTATTCAGGTGAATGATATTGGGGGGCTTGTAAAAGAGTTAAGGAAATTAAGCGAGTATAGCTATGTTGATGAGAGCGCCATACGAGATGCTTTTATTCGTAACGGTGAGTTCAATTTTATTGACGGCGCGAGTGGAATTAAAGTCGATTTTTGGATTTTGAAGCGCGGCGGTTTCAACAAAATTCAGATTGAGCGGAGAATTCCACGGGTAGTTTTAGGAAAAAAAGTTTATTTTGTATCGCCCGAGGATCTTATTTTGAACAAGCTCTTATGGTACAAAGAGGGTGAATCGGTAAAACAGAAGGAAGATATCAAAACTATTTTAAAATTTCAAAAAAAGCTTGATCGGAATTATCTTCGAAAATGGGCAAAGTTCCATTCGACGTTTCAGACCCTTGAAGAATTATGGAAAAAGAGCGAAAAATAAACGGTTTCGGCATTTTGGGTATCATTATTCTTGTGGCGGTTATTGCATCCGCCGCGTTCGGCGGCGGAATGTATTGGAGCGAGACAAAAAAACAGCAGTCGCTTTTGCAAACGGGGGCGGACGCAAAAAAGCGCGCCGAAGAATTAAAACAAGCGATCGAATCCCGTGACAAACAAATCTTCGGAAGTCGGACTTCCGAAGATACGGATGTTGATACCTCAAGCTGGAAAACGTATCGGAATGAGAAGTATGGGTTTGAGGTGAAGATACCTCCCCGGTGGTCTGCCGCTGATATTGAAGAAATAAAAGACGCATATTACGGCGGAATAAATATTTTTTTGCGGTTACAATCGAAAAACTCCGGTCTTCAGTCCGTATGCAAATTTTCTGTTTATCAATCTAGCCAGTGGAACCGCCTTCAAAAAGAAGTAGAAACCAGCAAGCCGATCTTTTTGGTGAGCAAAGATGATACTACGTATGGTTGGGGATGCGGTCATGATGACTATGGCTATCGTGGCTTTGAAGAGTACAATCAAGCGATAGATAATCAGCAACTTAAGAATCTTCCAGTAGGCCCTTTTGAAGAATTTAAAAAGTCTATTCTACCCACCTTCCGACTCATTAACTAATTTTTTATGCCAGTAAATCCACACATGCATTTGGTAGAGAATTTACTCGATTTTGTGAAGATCGAGCAAAAGCCGACACAATTGACTTGAATTGGTGATGATATTCCTTTATAGTGAATGACATGGTTAATGCGGTAGTGCAAAAAGAGATTAAGGATCTCAAAGAGCGTCAAGGACGATTGGAGCGTCTGTTTTATTCCTTGTTAGGATCGAGT
>DATEBW010000139.1:0-3123 GCA_035287165.1 Patescibacteria group bacterium
AGTGACTAACGAAATTAGACGTTTGAAGTTAGAAAGTGGAAGTGAAATTGGATATTTGAAAGAAGGAATGACTCTATTTCTTTCGATACATCAAATTTCAAACTTCGTTGTCGAACTTCTAATTTCCAACTTCTAATTTCGTAATTGATAGTAGCACCATGAGATCGATTCTGCGCAGTTATTTAATAAATCTTTTTTCGCTCTGGACCGCCGAACGTCTTATACCCGGCCTTACCATAAACGGTAATGTAGTCTCTCTTCTTCTCGTCGCTTCGGGACAAACCATATTTTTTACCTTTCTCAAGCCGCTATTAAAAATATTCTTCCTTCCCGTCAGTATTATCACGCTCGGCGCTTCCACTATGCTGGTAAATGCATTGCTTTTTTATGCGCTCGACTACTTTTTTGACGAGATATCCGTACAGCCTTGGACATTTCCGGGAGCGTCGTATGACGGATTTATCATACCGCAACTTACATTTGGTATAATAGCTACCTATATCATTATCGCGGTACTCATCAGTATCGTGACAACATTTTTACATTGGGTCAGAAAATAAGAAATATATTTTTGCAAAACATGGTACACTCATGTCTTCCGCCATTATGCAAACAGCGATAATCATCATACAAATCATTATTTCAATCGCCCTCATCGCTCTTATATCAATTCAGGGACGCGGTGGCGGGCTCGGAAGCGCATTCGGTGCCGGTTATGCGTCGTTTTCAAAACGGCGGGGGATAGAAAAATTTGTCTTATATCTTACCATTGCTGCCACAACAGCCTTCTTTTTGAATTCCCTCGCAAACTTACTTATCTAGGTTGGTATAATAGTCATCCTGAATTTATTTCAGGATCTCCTCTCAGCAACGGGATGAGATGTCGAAACAAATTTTGCATGACGATATATACCCCTTCGCTTTTAGTTTCAGAATAATCATGGTATACCAAAACGGAGCTTTAAAAATCGAGATGACCTATTAAAACAACGTATATCTTACTCGAAACTAAAAGCTACGAAGGCATACATTTCTGATTTTAAAAGCAGAGTGGTATAAACGGAGAATATGTTCATCTTCAGAAAAATTCGCATTTCCTACTGGCTGTTACAATCATTTCTCGGCAGATATAAGCGCTACATAATGACCGCGTTTATCGCCGGTTCAGCCCTTTCTTTGGTCTTGTGGATTTCACTTCGGTACCTGGTTCCCGTCCTTTTTCCTTCACGGATTATTATAGGCTTCGTCGGGAGTTACGAGCCGTCGCGGCTGCCGCCGTCTGTCCAGTCACTGATCAGTTCAGGATTGACACGCATCGACGAATCAGGGGAAATACTACCGTCCGCCTCCTCGTCATGGGAAAGCAATAGTGAGGGGACGCGGTATTTTTTCCATTTGCAGGACAATCTTACCTGGCACGACGGCGATAATTTTGTGGCGCACGATGTTGACTACCAGTTCAAGGATGTCGTGATCGCGCCTGCGGATAGTAAATTGCTGAAGGTGGAGCTTTCGGAACCGTTTGCTCCGTTGCCTGCGCTTTTTGCGCGCCCGCTCCTGAAAACAGGACTGGTGGGCATCGGCCCGTACCGCGTTGCGAGTATCGTGCTTAAAGAAAAAACGGTTGACCGGATTGTTTTATCGCCGTTCGACAATCCGCGCACTGTAACTGATGAGCGGACGGGGAAAACGATACTCGAGTTTCGCTTTTATCAATCACCGAGTGCGGCAGTTACCGCATTTAAACTCGGCGAGATCGAGGAACTCTGGAACATCTCTTCGCCGGATGAGCTGCAAGGATATCCGGATACAGAAATTACCGAACATATCCAGTTTGACCGTTTTCTGGCCGTGTACTATAACGTCGAGCATCCGCTGCTGAAAGCCAAGGAGTTTCGGCAGGCCCTTTCTTACGCGATACCGGCGCTAGAGGGCAGAAAGGTCATCTCGCCGATTCCCGAAACGTCGTGGGCGCATTATGCGTCAGTCCGTGACTACAAATATAATGTCGAGTTAGCAACAACGTTGATGGAGCGCGCTTCCGTAGGGACCCAGTCGGGGAATTTGACGATTGCCACCTTTCCTGAATACGTCGATATTGCCCAAACTATCGCCGCGTCATGGAATGAATTGGGCGTGCCGACCGATACGCGCGTTATTCATTCATTTCAACCCGCTTCGCCGAATCGAGGCGAGCCGGATTTCGCCGTACTTCTCGGAGTTCAGGAAATATCCTATGATCCCGACCAATACCAGCTTTGGCACTCAACGCAGCGGGAAACTAACATTTCGCATTATAATAATCCGAAAATTGACAAGCTCCTCGAAGAGGGCAGAAAAGAGACCGATAAAGAGAAACGGTTAGAGATATATCGTGAATTTCAGCGGTACCTCGTCGATGACGCGCCGGTGCGTTTTCTGATCCACCCCGTCATGTACACGATAAAGCGGAAATGATATAATTATTCCCAACATACTCTGAATTTTCAATTTTAAATTTTCGATTTTCATTCAATAAGTAATGACCCAATCACTCAAAGAGTATGATCTTGAAGAACGTACTGCTCGCTTTGGTGAAAGTGTCATTGCTTTTTGTAAACTTACGAGACAGGATGAAATTTCTAAACATCTTATAAGTCAGCTCGTTAGGTCTGCTACAAGTATCGGAGCAAACTATATGGAGGCAAATGGAGCTTCCTCTAAAAAAGACTTTAGAAATAAAATTGCGATTTGTCGGAAAGAAGCCCAAGAAACGAAACATTGGTTGCGTATGCTAGCTGCATCTGAACCTGACAAAAAAGTACAAATTAGAGAAATGTGGCGCGAATGTCAGGAATTGACTCTTATTTTTCAGAAAATATTTTATAGTTTGAAAAAGTGAGTTTTGAAAATTGATTGTAAATTAGAAATTGCAAATTCAAAATTTTAGATTTGCCGAGGTGCTGAAATTGGCAGACAGGCACGCTTGAGGGGCGTGTGTCGCAAGACGTGGAGGTTCAAGTCCTCTCCTCGGCACAAAAGGTGACTAAGTTGGTGTTTAGCCAAATTTAGCTTCAGTATCTTAGTTCAAACTACTTTTCTCTTCCTCAAATTTCTGTGCGTGAATTATGTTCATGAAAAGAG
>DATEBW010000140.1:0-6208 GCA_035287165.1 Patescibacteria group bacterium
GAATTGATCCTCAACCTCAAGCAAGTATATTTCCGGCTTGAAGATGAACAGACAGCTGAATTGAAACTCGAGAAAGCCGGGCCGATTGATATTCATGCCTCTGACATTACTTTTCCGGCCAATGTTACGATTGCCAACCCCGACGTTTACCTCGGCTCTTTAGCTGATAAAAATGCGAAGCTGGATATGACGATTTGGATCGAACAGGGAACCGGCTATCTTCCATCCGAAGAGCGCCAGGTGAGTGAAATCGGCGTTATTCCTGTTGACAGTCTTTTCAGTCCGGTGAGACGGGTAAATTTTACGGTAGAAGAAACGCGCGTCGGACGGGCGACAAACTTTGACAAGCTCATTCTGGACGTATGGACTACAGGCGCAGTAAACCCGAAAGAAGCAGTCACTTCGAGTGCAAAAATACTCGTTTCATACTTCCAGCATTTATATGAACCGAAAGAAGAGCCGGTTCAAAAAAGCTCTGTATCATTGCTTCCCGATACGGTACTCGATGCGTCAATCGACGAACTTGAGCTTTCAGTGCGTGTCGTCAATGCGCTGAAAAAGGGAGGATTCAGCGTCCTGCGTGATTTTCAGGGTAAGAATAAAAAACAGCTCGAGAAAGTGCGCAATCTCGGAGACAAGTCAATCATAACAATAGAAAAACTCTTGAAAGAAAAGGGAATAGAACTCGCGTCATGAAAAAGATGGGTCGCGGCACCAGTTATGAAAAGGCTCGCATCGCGAGTCTGGTGCGTAGTCTGACCATTCATCGCAAGTTGACGACGACCTATCCTTATGCAAAGAAGCTCATGCAGCACGGACAACCAGCGACAAAAGGAGTAATGTCCATGGTACGATCAGGTTACCGGCGCGGAGACGGAGCACAAATGGCGACTGTAACTATTAAGGATACCGCACTTGCGGTACAGAAAGATGCAGACAAAACCGACGAAACAAAAAGAAATAAAAAGGATGTGGCACCTCGTTGACGCGAGAGGTCAGGTTGTCGGTCGCGTCGCTCCCCGGATCGCTCATCTACTTCGCGGTAAAGGAAAACCGTACTATGTTTCTCACCTGGATTGTGGTGACTATGTCGTGGTAGTAAACATTTCGGCTGTTGCTGTTACGGGAAAAAAAGAACAACAGAAAACGTATACACGCTACAGCGGTTATCCCAGCGGATTGCGCACCGAAACACTCGACCAGTTGCGGAGGCGTAAACCCACCGATATCATACGGCACGCAGTTGCCGGCATGCTGCCAAAAAACAAGCTGCGCAAACGGTGGTTGTCTCATCTTTACCTCTATGCAGGAGCAGATCACCCCTACGGTGACAGAATGAAGGCAGTAGTAGAATCACCAAACACAAGCGTGACGGAATAATTATTAACAGGATAAAATATGGCAGATAAGAAACCAAATCCAGCGAAGAAAAATCAATATACAGAAGGTATCGGCCGCCGCCGTCAGGCAACGGCTCGTGTACGTATTTACCCGCTCGAAAAATTAAAGAATATCGTGGTCGGGGATGTTTCGTTGGAAAAAGGTACAACGATCGTCAACGGCGTCCGCATTCCCGAGTATTTCCCCGGATCAATTTACGAGCGCGTCTATAATGCCCCGTTTCGTATAACCAATACGCTCGGTGTGTATGCGGTGACGGCGAAAGTGGCAGGGGGCGGTATACAAGGCCAACTGCACGCGTATGCTCACGGTATTTCCCGTGCGTTGAGTTTACTGGACAAGGAAAAATATCATCAGACGCTGAAAAAGCGCGGACTCCTGACCCGCGACCCCCGGACGAGAGAGCGACGCAAGGCAGGACTTGCCCAAAAAGCCCGCGCGAAAAAACAATCCCCGAAGCGGTAACCATGTGCTGGAGATCTGACAAATTACCAATAGCTGTAGAGTTAAAAGCCCCGAATATACAACTACTCAAGTCTCTTGTATTTTTGCATGAATGATATTCTGTAGTTGTTTATGAAGTGTGGGAGAAGCTGCACACCACGTGAAGTTTTGTTTCGCCCTTGTTAACGGACGGGAATAATCAACTGGTTTTCCGAAAAAATCGGTGTACACGCCACCTGCTTCTTCGATAATAATGTTTTCTGCTACTGCATCCCAGATCTTTGCAGTTCGGTTAAGATATCCACCGTATATTCCTTTAGCAACATAAATGCCGTTCAAAACACTTCCTGAAGCTCTTAAATTGCGTATGCCTAACACTATTCGCGCAAGTATTTTACATTCTTCTTCCGTTATTTCCGGATTTTCCTGGTGACCGTCAATGGCATAGGCAACAAGAGAGGATAATAGTTTCGATTCTTTTGTTACCCGAACTTGTTTTTCATTGACAAAGGCCCCTCGTCCCTTTTCGGCGATTGCTAATTCTTTAAACGAAGGTACTATGACGCCTCCTGCAATCGGGACATGTTCTTTTAGTAGTCCTATCATAATTCCGTAGGCGGGATCTCCTGCGGCGAAATTACTTGTTCCGTCAATTGGATCAACTACCCAGGTAAACTCAGACTTTTTATCAATAATTCCAGCCTCTTCATCAATAATGTTATGTTCGGGAAATGTTTTTTGGATTCTTCCTACGATAAACTTACCAATTTCAATATCTGCTTGAGTTAAGACTTGATTATTATCGTTTTCTTTTGTTTGAATTATTCCTATTTTTCCGAAGTAGTGAAACGCTATCTTTGAGGCCTCATGAAGAGTTTGCATTATAAAGTCTGTATATGTTGATTTCATATGCTGAAGTATCATATTATAATTCTTCTGCACGAGCAATGTTTGTTATATTATTGTACCGCACTTGTCTCTACGGTAGAAACCTGAAGGTGGAGAGTAGCTGCGCAATCCCATTGCGCCATAATAATGCGACTAATTACATCCTGCTCAATAATTTATCTCACTCATTTGATCTTTCTTGTTTAAATCAAACGTGTGGATTGCAACGTAGTCTATTGTTGATCTTTCAACCGCATCCCAATACTCTTTATTTCTTATTTCCAAGGTATCGCTTGTTCTTCCATCCAGTGTTACCACTCGTAGCGACACAGTGGCAGGTATGTGACTAGGGGGTGGATAGAGCGCGAGAAGGCCATCTTGGATTGAAGCGAGGTCAATGGCATATCGGTAGTTTCTATCGGGAAAGTCGCGATACTCTACCAAGACCTCTATGGTTCCTTCTCGGACTTCTTGTCCTAACTCATCGACAACACGAATGAGCAAATTAGCGCCGGGTATAGGGGGAACGTTATCAGTCGTAGATTCCTCCTCCAAAAACCTGAACGTGGAGAGGATGTTTTTATAATCTTCTTCACTATCAAAACCATAAACAATAAAAAGATTATTGCTATGAGGCAGAAGTATTATAGAAGAGGATAAAGTTGATCCACCAGGACTTTTTCGTTGACCAACCACCTCGATACCTTTTAATCCCGTTAACTCCCCTTGAGAACCACTTATTTCTATTTGGTTGAATGCAGTGTTGAACAGCCAACTATATAATGTAGCACCATTCTCTTCCCACCATTCCTGTGGGGTGAGCATTGTTTGATAATAGTTAACTGAAATTAAAGGGATGTCAGACGGACCAGGATAAGTGATAGTAAAATGATTAGCATTTTCTAATATATAGTCAGAAAGTTTGGAAGGATATTGAAGGTCAAACCCATACTCTTCATTCCTATACGTCTTCCAGGTACCATTCGACACCTGGCTTGCCGATTCATCCTGTGTCGGAGAAGGAAGTTGTTGAGTAGTCGAAACCGGCGACTCATCAATAATACTGGCAGTCAAAAATTTATATAAAACCACGAAACCATAGGTTAACAACAAAAATAAAAGTATTAACAGATAAATTTTCAGTCTCTTGTGGGAATGCGAAGGTGGAGAGGTTGGAGATTGAACAGGTGGCGGTGGAGGAGTAGGTTGTCGATTTTCCATAGTTGAGTTCAGTGTAGATGGTTAATGATTCGTTGTCAAATCATGGCAAGCTTGTAGTTGACAAAGCGTACCTTTAATGGTACGCTTTTCATACTATGAACACAAAAACATACACGGCAAGTGAAGCTCGTAAACAGCTATATACACTGATTAAGTCTGCGAGTAAAGGTTTGAACGCATATGAAATTACTATGCGTGGTATTGATGATTCTGTTATTCTTATGAGTAAATCTGAACTAGTATCATGGCAGGAGACGCTTGATATACTATCAAACCCTGATGAGCGCGATGCAATACGAAAGGCCATGACAGAAAAAAAGATTATTCCGCATACTACGCTTCTTTCTGAACTGGGTTTAGCATGAAACTGTATTATAAGCCGATAGCACTAAAGCAATTGAGAAAGCTTCAAAAATCAGATCAGAAGAAACTCATACGAAAATTAGAATTATTAATCTCCGATCCATACGTTGGGAAACAGCTGAAAGGGGAGTTTACTGGACTCTATTCACTTCGTGCATGGCCATATCGGATCATTTATCAAATCGAAGATAAAACATTAGTGGTATACAGTATTTCGCAAAGACAAGGAGCATATAATTAAGAGTGTGCGCCACTCCCCTTTTATTTCCGAGATGTCGCACAATTGAGAGACGCCGTTTCTCAATTTACTTATTGGCAAAAATAATACGAATGTGAGATTTAATAAAATTCAGAGAATTTAGCTGAATTTCCGTGATTTTCGTTATTTGCGTATTTTTACCCTCGAATGGCCGGATAGCCAAGGATCCTATCAGGACCGGTCATGGACAATACTTAGGACTTACGCATTTCTAACTTATCGTTAACGAATAGGAGATCCTGAAACTAGTTCAGGATGACGACTTCTGGATAACTTCCTGCATATTGATGGAATAAGCAGAATATATCGATTATGGGAGTCTGGTCGGTCGCGGAGGCGGGAGGGTTTCCTCTATGCCGCGAAGCTTTACCACGACGGGGCGCACCAGCATGGCGCCGAGCGACGCGAGCCGAAAGCCGATGCTTGCTATAAATCCCATCAGCATGATATGAGCGAAGATATTCGAAGAAAAATTGATTATGTCGGCAGATAGTATTTCTGCCGGTTTATTAGTTGTTTCTTTTGGTGGTTGAGGGAAAAACTCCTGCAGTTCAGGTGGCAGCGTGCTCGTATCTACTTGCGGCGTTGCGGCAGATAAATCAAGGGTAATGGCGGGCAAGTTGAACAGTTGTACCGGAGGAGTTTTGCCGGTAAATACGCGATACATACTGACCGCTGTAAAGAGCATAATGCCGACACCGAAACCCATGAGAAGGTATCCTAACACCCGTTCATTAATATGCAGTTTTTTCATTTAAAGTAATTTAAAGTAATCCTGTTTATCTTACCACAAAATACTCCTGCGACAGTTCATGCCTTTCTATAATTGATTGATTTTCGCTGGTGCGGCGAACCAAGATTAACGTATACGCATCTGCGTAAACCGGCGCCCAATCAGGATCTTTTATTCGGCGTATCAAAAACGGCTGCGCCCATGGTGTACGGTCATGCCGGTTGAAGTATATGACGTTGAACTGATACCGCTCGAGTATCTGATGCCAAACGGTTTCATCCGATTGCATTGGAATGTATATGTCTTTGAAAAATGATACGCTGTACGCTTCCGGACGATTATCAACAAATACTTTCTCTTCTTCCGGTAAATAGAAAATCAGATAACTCCCGATATCGTAGTTGTTGAGAATGGGTCCGCGCAGGTTGCTTTCTTTAAAAAACGCGTACGATTTTTCAACATCGGCCAAAAGTCCGATGCCGCTCATGGGAGTAAATGCAGCATAGTAGTGACTTCCAACAAGAACACCAAGACCGATGACGCCCGCGGCGATATAGGCAGCAAATGTGCGATAGTAGTGGTCTTTAATCGACGTAAGGAGTATGGAGCAGAGCGGAATGAGCGAAAGTCCGAACAGACCGATCATGCGTATCATGTACCAGGAAAGGAAACAGAATATCGTTGCGATGACAATAAAAGGGAGATACGAATGGTACGTTTTTCGTTGCCTTATTAGGAGAAACCACGCGGTGACAATCAAAAGAGATGCCAGCATGGTATGAATATATTCCCCTGCCGGGAACCGCCGCTGCATGAAAAGAAGAGTCTGATTTTCCACAATGTCATAGCCGTATTCCCGCAGAATCATAAACGGTTCAAATAATCCCTGCAGTCCGAAC
>DATEBW010000141.1:0-2492 GCA_035287165.1 Patescibacteria group bacterium
GGATGGCGCGAAATTTTCCCGCCCGGTCGCGCGCTTCAAATACGGTTCCGGTATAGTATTCCAGGCCGCGAACGACCGAAGGATCGTATTCGACAAAGCGGCTGAAGCCGAGGTCTTTCAGCGTCGAGAAGACTTCGGTAAGCTCTTCGGATTCAAACGCTACATCCCGGTCGGTGAGCAGCTTTGATAGCGCACTCAACTGTTTATCGCTAAGACCGACATGGCGTGCATATTGGCGCCATTTATCATGGGTCATCTTGTCGCGCTTATCGATGAGCCGGAATACGCCGGGACGCTTCGAAAGGGGAATTTCCAGAAGGGATAGTTTAAAATCCATCAATTTTCTATTGTTGATTTTAATAACGATCTCCTGATGGGTGAGGCCGATTTCCTCAAAAAAATGGCACGCGATGGCGATAATCTCCGCGTCAGAAAGGGGAGAGGAGTATCCGAGACAGTCGATGTCCCACTGGTAAAATTCGCGCGCGCGCCCCTTTTGCGGTGCTTCGTACCGGAAGCGCGGACCGATGGTGAACCATCGGACGGGCTTCGTTAATTGTTGCTGTTTTGCGGCAACCATGCGGGCGAGCGACGGCGTCATTTCGGGACGCAACGCGAGCTGTCGTCCGCCTTTGTCTTGCATCTGAAACGTCTGATCCTTGACGAGCTCTTCGCCGGACTTGGCTTCATACAGATGAACCGATTCGACGACGGGCCCGTCGTATTCCTGATAACCGTAGAGACGGGAGATGGTGCGCATTTTACCGAAAAGCCAATTGCGTATTGCCATCTCATCGGGGTAAAAATCGCGGAATCCTTTGACGGGTTGGGTAGATAAGTAACTCACATGATATAGTGTATCATATAGATAAGTTGTTTATGAACGAAATTGAAAAACAACTCCAGTTTCTTACAGAAACACAGCGGAAATTTGTGAGTGAGGTTCAAGAGACGCTGAATTTAGTAACTCCACCAGACATTCTTCCGCACCTCGTGCCGCTTAATCGTATAACGCCTCCCAATCCGAAATTGGTTGAGTATTTACGAAGAGAAGCTGAAACTCATTATACTTCTGAAGTACTTATGCGTCTCAGTGAAGAAACGGTAAAAAAAGTAGTGGATGCCGTATTAGACTTACATGAATTTCCATGGAAACATAAGATTCGCTATTTTCCAATCGATGATGGCAGTATTCGCTATACGAGTGAGGGATTAACATTCGGACAAAAGCGCATAACGGCTGCTTTTAGAGAAGCGTTTTACGAGAAAGCGGGAATTTCTTCTCAAGAGGAACCACGAATTTCAGGAATATCGTATGGACAGGACAATCTGCCTAATAGTTACGATCTTTGTTATCGTTTGGGATACGACAAGACGTACCAAAATTCTAAATTTATAGTGCCGGGTGAAGATGGGAAGTTGTGGCAACTCGGAGTCTTAGATACTATAAAATTGGGAGGTTGGTATGACGAACGGACACAAGACTCTTTTTTCGGTCTCCGTGAACGTGAACTTGTCTTCTTGAGGGGAATTTAGATTCCTGACTGAAAACCCTTATCCTGAATGAAAGATGTAGTATCAATTATTGTCGTCGGCTTTAGTATCACCCCGTCGCTATGAAACGGTACGTTGACTTCGCCGCCGAAGCTCGCATTGTTACCAGGCGCGATATGGCACGTGCCGTAAACTTTTTCAACTTCCAGTAAATTGTTCCCCAGTTCGGCCATTTTATTCGTACCGATTCCAAATCGACGATTTTGGACGCCTAAATATGTTGAGTGAGATTTATTAAGCAGAGAACATTACTCCGAAGGTTCAAACTGTGTCGGCGCGGGAGGTTGCGGGATAACGAGTATCCGCAGGGCGGTTGCGCGATTCAGATCGCTGTCGTCCGGTTCAGAGCGGACGAATACGCGGCTGCCGACAGCCAGTTTTGAGAGGCCACACTTATTTATATCCTCTTGATCAGCAACATAGGTGTTGCAGTTTGTTTTGATCTCATAGTCAAATACTATCGTCGTGTCGTTTGTATCCATGACGGTGAACGTGCCGGCCTTTGTATCAACGGCCGTAACAGTGCCGGTAGTGACCGTCGGTAACTCCTGCGCGATAATCCGTGACCCGACCAATGTCTTCTGGTCCACGTCGAGACTGCCAAATACGACTATCGACTGGCCGGATTCGAGCGAATCAAGCGATGAAGAAGCAGATTTTCCACTGATCGGTTGAGAAAGAAAAACTGCTTCGGCATCGGTGATCACCAGAATTTCGGTGTCCTTATACGAAACGGTCAGCTTTCCGTCTTCCTTTGACGCAATAATGCCAAAAAACGCCCGCTTATTCTGGGATTGAAGTTCGGCAACGCGCGTCGCAAGGCGTTCTTTTAAATCGTTGATCTTTTGTTTGATGGTGTCGGCTCCGCCTTCTTCAGGCGTACCGGTCGGCGCTTCGGTCGGAGTCGGGGATTCTGCTTCTTGTGCTGTTATGTGAGA
>DATEBW010000142.1:0-2508 GCA_035287165.1 Patescibacteria group bacterium
TACGTTTCAGAAAGCCTTCATGGGCATTTTTATTAATCTCTGTCTTCATAATCCTTCTTATATCTCCTCTGGTTATTTTTGGCGGCAGTGCGTCCTATGGTGCATATCAGCTTAGCCGCGCAACTGATTTCAACCGGCCGATAGAAGATCGGGCCTCCCATTTGGACAGAGCGCGCGAACCAGTGTTATTCCTGAATGTCATAACACAGAAAAGCGCGCCCGCGCTTAAATCCGCTATGCCGGCCATTGCTGAACCGATTGACCGGATAAATACCCTTATGATAAATCTCTACCACGCCGTGGAAAAAGGGCTGCTGCTTGAAAAAATGGTGCAAAACGCACGGCCGAGTATCCTCGGAAGCGGTTCATTCTTGCGCAACTCCTACGGAAACATCCGCGATACTTCACGAATCATCGAAGGACATCTGACTGCAGCGGCAGATGCCGCATCGTATATCCAGAGATGGAACGGTGTTCCGATGATTCCGGCAGTGCACAATCGACTCACTGCTGTTTCCGATGCAGCTAAACAGGCAAAAAAAATAAACGAAGTGCTTCCGCTGGTTCCTTCAATACTCTCGTTTGAAGGGGAAAAGCGCTACGTCATTCTGCTGCAGAATAACTTCGAATTGCTCCCTACGGGAGGATTTATCGGCTCATTTGCAATAGTGACGTTATCCGGCGGCGCGGTCACCTCTGTATCGGTGCAGGATGTGTATGAAGCTGACGGGCAACTCAAAGGTGCCGTTGAGCCTCCCGAGCCGATCCGCACCTATCTGGGAAAAACGAGCTGGTTCTTACGCGATTCAAATTGGCATCCTGATTTTCCCGCCTCTGCAGAACAAGCGGCGTGGTTTCTCAAAAAAGAAATCGATGAATCCTACTACGGTGTGCTCGCCGTCGATTTATATTTTATGCAGAATCTTTTACACGCGCTCGGCGGAGTATACGTACCTGATTATCAGGCAACCGTTACGGCTGATGATTTTTTTATAAAATTGCAAAGTGACACACACGAAGCGTTTTTCCCGGGCTCCACTAAAAAACGTGATCTTCTCGCTGCGCTCGCTGATGCATTGCTCATTCGCATAACGGAAGGCAACGAACTCAATCCCCCTGCGCTCGCTGATGCGTTTGTTCGCTCTTTGGATGAAAAACACCTCCTTATGTACCTGAATGATAAAAAAGCGCAGGCGTATATCGAACAGCACGAATGGGACGGAGGAATAATTGCTATGCCGACGGCTTCTGAACCGGCCGACATGCCCGTGCAACATGATTACTTTATGCTCGTCGAGGCAAATGTGGGCGTGAATAAGGTAAATTATTATATCGACCGTGAAGTGGTATCCACGGTTACCGTCATGCCGGACCGTCTCCAACGCGATACGCTTATCTATTACAAAAACCGGAGCCCGCTTCGGAAAACCACATTCTCCGGTGCTTATGCAAACTACTTACGCATACTCGTCTCTGACCAAACACAGGATTTTCGCGTCACGGCAAACGATATACCGGTCGAGGGCTTTACAATAGAATCGCTTAGCGGAAAACGGTCACACGGTTTTCTGGTTACGGCAGAGCCGCAGGATGAAACGCGTATTCACGTCTCCTACCGCCTGCCGGTCCCCGCGGCAGATGAATTTCGATACTCCTACCTGGTGCAAAAACAGCCGGGTACTGATCATGACCCGTTTGTATTTAAGGTCGAACCATCGCCTTCTGTTGAAATTATTAAAAACAACATTCCCTCGCTGCCGTATTTGGCGGACTTAAGCGTTAATCGCCTTATCACGGTTGACTTTCGGAAGCAAAGCAAGTAAAATAGAGGATTCTACTAATTACTGTGCTACTAATTACTAATCATTACGAATATACTAATGTTCATGAAGTTAGAAATTGGAAGTTGGAAACTGGATATTGAATCTGGAAGTTAGATTATTTGTTTTTTTCAAACTTCAAATTCTACGTTCGAACTTCTAACTTCAAATTTCTATTGTATTCGTATATTAGTAATAATTCGTAATTAGTAGAATTTATGAAACATATTGCGCTTAAAGCGGAAAAACGCACGGTTGAGGGGAAGAAGGTTAAGCAACTTAGAAAACAGCAAATTCTTCCGGCAAATATTTTCGGCAAAGAAACAAAATCGCTCGCCGTTCAAGTACTCATGGCCGATTTCGCGACGGTTTATAATGAAGCCGGCGAAACCGGCATCATTGAGGTAACCGTTAAAGGTGAAAAAGCTCCCCGAAACGTGCTCATACACAATGTCCACATCCATCCGGTTTCGAGCAAATTTCTCCACGCCGATCTTCACCAGTTCACGATGAAAGAAATGATCCGTGTCGAAATTCCGATTACGCTTACCGGTGAAGCGCCCGCGATTGCCAAACACGTGGGTATCCTTATTCAACTCATGGACACCGTTGAAGTTGAGGCGCTTCCCGCAAATCTTCCTGAAGAAATTCAGGTAGATTTGTCTTCTCTTACAGAAGTCGGCGACGA
>DATEBW010000143.1:0-5062 GCA_035287165.1 Patescibacteria group bacterium
CTCGAACTTGCCAATTCCGGATATTTCACCGGCTTCATTTGTCAAAAAGGCATCGCCAAACATTACTACGACAAAACGAAACACTCCGTCCCGCTTATCGTGAAATTAAATGGCAAAACCAAACTTAGTCCGGACCCGGAACCCTATTCCCCGCGGCTCTGTTCCGTTGAAGAAGCTATCGACCTCGGAGCAAAAGCAGTCGGGTACACGATTTATCCGGGAAGTAAGCATCAGGAACTGATGATGAATGATTTTGCCCGTGTTGAAGAAACTGCGCATAAGAACGGTGTGCCGGTTATTCTCTGGCTGTACCCGCGGGGCGAAGCAGTAAAAGGAAAAGAAAAATCAAAAGAAGTTTCCGTATACGCCGCGCGCATCGGCCTCGAACTCGGGGCAGATATGATAAAAATGTATTATCCCGATGATCCGTCTGTACTTGAAGAGATGGTGCGCGTCGCAGGACGTACAAAACTCCTCGTCTCCGGCGGGACAAGGCAATCGGACGAAGAATTATTCACTACGGCAAAACACGCGATGGAACACGGCGCGGTCGGTATGGCTGTTGGGAGAAATATCTGGCAGGTAGAGAATGCGCTTGAGCGCGCGAAAAATCTGGCAGAGATCATTTTCAGATAGTTAACCGTCATCCTGAATTTATTTCAGGATCTATGAATAACCAATTCTATGTATATATTATGGGTAGTATTAAGTTAGTACTCTATATTGGCGTTACTTCTAACTTAGTAAAAAGAGTGTTTGAGCATAAAAATAAATTAACAGACAGTTTTACTGCAAAATATAATGTTCATAAATTACTGTATTACGAGATATGTGATACTGCGGAAGATGCTATTAACAGAGAAAAGCAACTTAAGAATTGGCATAGAGCTTGGAAGATAAACCTCATAAAATCCCGAAATCCTCAATTTAAAGATTTATATCAAGAAATACTATAGACATGAGTTACGCAATCTGAATCTAAAGAGTTGGTCTCAAGATCCTGATCCGCCAGCTGGCGGACAGGATGACGGCTTCTACGTAGGTCCTGAAGATTCTAGAACAAGCCTGTCCTGACGAAGGTCAGGATCAGAATGACAAAAGAATGTACGACGTAATAACCATAGGCTCCGCCACCCTCGATGTATTCTTGAGCTGCGAAAATCTTACCGTCATTGAATCGAACGGAGAAAAGAATATCTCTTTCCCCTATGGCGCAAAAATAGAAGTTGATGACGTTCTTTTTGAGACCGGCGGCGGGGGCACAAATACGGCAACGACGTTTGCACGTCTTGGTTTTAAGACTGCGGTGATTGCGAAGATCGGGGAAGATTTTGCCGGAGAAAAAGTTATTGAGCGGGTGAAGATGGAGGGAATAGATACCTCTTTCTTAACGATTGCCAAAGATGAAACGACCGACTTTTCCACCATCATTTGGGCGCCGCACAAAGGGAGCGTCATTCTCGTCAACCGCGGAAAAGGCAAGCTGGAAATAAACGACGTTTCATGGGAATCATTACAGACGAAATGGTTTTATATTACGTCGACCGAAGGAAACCTGGAGATAATAAACCAGTGCAAAAATGCATTTATCGCATGGAATCCGGGGAAACGGGAACTTAAACAACCTGAAGCCGTTCTGGACATTCTAGGGAATATAGAAGTGCTAATACTGAACCGCCGCGAAGCAACGCAATTACTCAATGCGCCCGCTGACGATCTGAATCAATTACTTTCTAAAGCTGCTACTCTTCCGCCATCGTATATTTTAATTACCGACGGACATAACGGATCGTACCTGCGGCACCATAATCAATGGCTCCACGCCGGAGTATTCACTATTGATCGGAAAGAAGCGACCGGCGCCGGTGATGCCTTTGGTTCGGGTTTCGTCGCCGCCCATTTACAAGGACTGAATAATGAAGATTGCCTGAAACTCGCCTCCGCAAACGCGGCGTCAGTCGTCACGTCTCCGAGTGCAAAACAGGGAATATTGCGAAAGGAACAAGTTGGAGAATGGCTTGGGAGAGAGCTGACTATTACATCAATAACGTAGAGATAGGATTGAAACCTTATATCAAAAATGTAGAGACAGGTTTCAAACCTGTCTCTACGCAGCAAGATATAGAAGCCGGTTTCAAACCTGTCTCTACGCATTAAGCGTTCTTCCGTTCTTCCTGAAAAAACGTTTCTTCATGCGGTCTGCAAATGAATCATCCTCCGATTTATCCGGTGTGAAATGCAAGAGCGTTTTAGAAATATTTTCTCCGAAGGCTTCCTGCAATGCCGCACGGGTATCTGCAGTCTGTTCCTCCAGGTCTTCAAGGAAATTTACGCTCTTTTTTAATGCAGTTTTTGCCTGTTTCTTACCGTCAGGAGCGACTAATACATAAGTGGCTATGCTGCCGATAACGAGCCCCAGGAGAAACCCTGCCGTCAAACCATTGCCATCGTGTGACGAGCAATGTTCGCAATGATGGGTGGATGCTGTATCACTCATCTTTATCCTCCTTTTTTTCTTTATGATCTTTATGAAGAGAGCCAAAAAGCGATAGAGCAGATTTCAGGCCGATGAGCAATCCTGAAAATGAATCGGTGGAATGGGAAAGCTTGCTCGTAACGTGTTGGGCATCCGAAACGATGGAGTTTACTTTAGAAATCACCGAGCGCAGGTCGCGCAGCAGGAAAACAAGCTGTATCCCGACAAAAGCGAGTAGTATAGTGAGAACCGTAATAACACTGATAAGAAAAATTTGGGCAGTTTCGGTCATAATTTCTGGTAATGAATAATAATCTCACGCACAGTAAATGGCGCGTAAGGTAAAACTCTTTATATACCCAGTTTAGAGATAAAGCGCCGGAAAGTCAAGAAGAAGTTGGATGATGGAAGCGGCTCATTCATCATGCCTTTGGGCAATACTTCTTGTTTTACGTCTTCGGCATACTCGCGTCTGAAGAGAATAAGCATTTTTTGGCTGTCAAGACCAACCGTATCAGAAAAAGTCTTGATAAAACCCCGTATATAGGCAATGCCGGGGAGTATTTTCCACGAGTTTTCTTCGATGGCTTCTAAGTATTTCGAACGTATTTTAGTACGCTCGCTCACTTCCTCAAGCGTGAGATTTTTTTCCTTTCTGGCAGCCTGTAAGATTTTTCCGATTGGTTGCATATATTATGGAATAATAAACGGGCCTGAAACAATATTATTTGTGTTAATAAACCAAGATGCCAATCCGATAAGTATTATTTCGAAATTAATAATGAGCATAATGAATTTAACACGTCCTACCTTTCTTCTTAATCGAATTATACGGGGATAAAAAACGATCCATATAACCAAACTTACTACCGCAGCAAAGAATATACTGGAAAGGAAAACGCTTAACGTCCGATACATGGAAGCTTCAATTAACCGCTCGACGGTGAATTCTTCAGTTTCTATTGGCCAAGCTGGTGTCAATCTATCCATCCCTTTTTAAATGTTGCTCTTACTTCAAACTCCCTCTCCAACATTACCCCTCATCAACACCTCCCGCGGCTTGGAGCCTTCTGCCGGTCCGACAATACCGGTCGCTTCGAGCTGGTCAAGGATTCGGGCTGCGCGTGCATACCCTATTTTAAGCCTTCGTTGCAAGAGTGAGGCTGATGCCCGGTCGTATTGCGTGACGATTAACTTTGCTTCTTCGAACAACGCATCCTGCCCATCGGGCGTTATGACTGCGCCGCTGGGCTGCGTAATGGTTACCCGCTGCTGGGTAACCTCTTCTGTATACTCTATCGGAATACCCTTTGCCTGCGCCCGTTGCTTGAAGAAATCCACCAGCTGCTTTACTTCCTTCTCCGAAACGTATGTTCCCTGGACGCGAAGCGGCTTGGCACGGTCGGGCGGCGTATAGAGCATGTCTCCGCGGCCGAGGAGTTTTTCAGCGCCCGGCACGTCAAGGATAACACGCGAGTCAACCATAGATGAGACATTAAACGCGACACGCGTGGGAATATTTGCTTTAATAAGTCCGGTAATGACGTTTACTGACGGCCGCTGGGTGGAAAGAATCAGATGAATGCCCGTCGCCCGCGCCATTTGCGCGATACGGGTGACTTTATCTTCTACCTCTGCTGCAGCAAAGAGCATCAGATCTGCCAGTTCGTCTATAAAAATTACTATGTAGGGCAGGGCCTGATAGCCCAATGTATCGTTATATGATTCTATATTTCGCGCCCCTTTTTCAGCAAACATCTTATACCGGCGATCCATCTCATCTTGAGCCCACTTGAGCGCCGAAAGCGTTTGGTCCGGCTCGACGATGACCGGCGTCAACAAATGAGGAATGTCGTTATATTGCGTAAGCTCAACGCGCTTCGGATCGACGAGGATGAGGCGGACTTCCTGCGGCGTCGTACGATACAAAAGGCTTGAGATAAGGGTATTCATCATGACGCTTTTTCCTGATCCCGTCGTCCCGGCGATCAATGCATGCGGCATAGTTGCAATATCGCCGATTATCGCCTGTCCCGACACATCGAGGCCGAGGCCGACGGCAAGCTTCGAACGTGCCTCCCGTACCGGCTGTGAGACCAGCATTTCTTTCAACGTTACGATGCGGAGTGACCGGTTCGGCACCTCAACGCCGACCAGTGACCGACCGGGAATCGGCGCTTCAATGCGGATTTGTCCGGTGGGAGCAGCCAAAGCGAGCGCCAAATCATTGGATAGCGAGGTAATTTTGGTTAGTTTGGTTCCCTGCGCTATTTCAATCGCATACTGGGCGACGGCGGGCCCGAGATTTACTTCGATAACGTGAGCGCGGATACCAAAACTATCAAGCGTTTGTTCGATCGTATGAGCGTTTTTACGCACGTCGCCGGCGTCTGCTTTCGTGTCATCAAGATCCTGTAAGAGCGACAACGGCGGATATTCCCATGCACTTTTTTCACCCGGCTGGTTGGTCAACGACGTGGGCGACAATCCTAGATCCTTTTTAGCAGGGCTTATGATAACGGCCTGTTTCATGCCCGCGTTTGTCTGGTCAGATACTGCGGCGGTTCCTTCTTTGATCGCAAGCTC
>DATEBW010000144.1:0-2243 GCA_035287165.1 Patescibacteria group bacterium
TGGGTGTTGGAGTAGGAGACTCTGAAGGAGTGGGCGTCGGTGTTTCCGTTGGCTCCCCGGTCGGCGTTGGTGTGGGAGTGTCTGTTGGTGTTGGAGTGGGTGTATCGGTCGGCGCGGGCTGTTCTTCTATTGCCGAT
The DNA here is from genome assembly GCA_035287165.1 of Patescibacteria group bacterium. GTDB lineage: Bacteria > Patescibacteriota > Microgenomatia > 2-01-FULL-40-14 > DATEBW01. Next base: position 138 of record DATEBW010000144.1, read on the forward strand.
GCGCTATTCTGCGGATCGCTGGATTCTCGCGTAATAAAATCGGCACTATTATCATCAGTATCTTCACCATTCCCCGCAGTTTCGTCTGCACCGCCACTCCCCATCGATAGCGGAGTTGATGAGGCATTTGCCTTTCTCTCGATTGATGCCTCTGATCCTGGAATAGGAGTAAATGCAGTTCCTTCAGGATCGAGCGCTGATGATCCAATAGCTACTTTATCAACGATACTCGTTTCATCGCCTGTTGTTAATAATAGTTGATCGTTGACAAGAAAAACGGTTGTCCCTGTAGAAGAAAGAGTAAATGAACTATGTGACATATCTGCATCCGGACTACCGTTATAATCATCATGAGCAATGAGAAAGTATCCGTGAGCAGGTATGCTTGCCAATGCCTCAAAGTTTTTCTTATCGAATGCACCGCTAATTGATTCTATTTGGATTGACCACCCACTCATATCAATCGCATCGTTAGTAGGGTTATATAATTCTATAAATTCATCATTAGCTGGCGTAGTTCCATCACCGGCAATCTGAATCTCCGATATCACGACGTGGTCGGCAAGAACGCCGAGGACTGAAGAGCGGCGGGAAGAAGAAAACACGAGAAGTGCGATGAGAAGAATGAATAAAAGGGGCAGGAAACGCTTCATATTTTCATCATACCAGCGCTATTTTATTTTGTCAAGTAGTTGATTTTCCGGCGAATATCATTATCGTATCTGATAAAACTATGAGTTCTTTTTTGAACACTAAAATAATTCATTTCTGTGATTTATGAGCAATCATCAGGCAAAAATTCATGACGACCCGCATGCCGTTGGTTCTTGCAAGCTTTGCAGCTTCCTCGTTTTCAACGCCCTCCTGCATCCAGACTGTATGAACACCGCCGCGCTCAACCGCCTCTTTGACATGCGGAAGTACCAGCTCGCTGCGCCGGAAGATATCAATGACGTCGATTTGAATAGTTTGAGGAATTGAAAGAAGATCAGGATAGGCCTTCTCTCCCAACACTTTTTTGACCTGCGGATTCACCGGAATGATGCGGAATCCCTGCGATTGCAAATACTTCGCGACCTGATAGCTGTAGCGCTCCGGCTTATCAGAAAGGCCGACCACGGCGATAGTTTTGACGTTTTGGAAAAATTGGTGAAATTTCACGGTTTTAGAGTCAATAACTCTTTCGGTGTAACAATTTTAACCGGATGCAGAAATTGTTTAACATCGTTAGTAATGAAATGCTTAACGTCAAGCGTCACCACATAGATAATTGACGCATGTTTTGCTTCTGCAAGAATCACCGCGTCTTTTTTGGCAATGACCCGCTGCGCCGCTGCAATCTCCGCTGCACGGGGAATGTGATTCAGAATATGTACGTGTTTCGATAACATGAAAAAACGCGGAAGATGGAGATTGAGTAATTTTTTTCGTACATTCCGTTCTGTTTCTACCAGAACGATTCGTGAAGTGCAAAGGTGAAATTGAGATCCGCTCAAACTGAAAATCTTTGCTGATCCACCCGTTGGAGAATTCACCGCAGTGAAAAATACACTCGAGTCAATAAAAACATCCGGCAGTCTTATAGCTGGTCGTTTTTGAGCCATTCCTGAATCTCACGATCCGAGAAATCTCTCGTGTACGGAAGAAGTTTTGGATCAATATAGGATTTTTTGTACAGCGCGCTCAATCGCTGCTCTATATCATTCCACAACGCAATATCCATAAGCACTGCCTGTGGTTTACCACGTTTTGTCAGGATATATGGTTGTTTCCGGCGTTTTGACTTCCCAACGAGTACATTTAACGTTTTACGCGCGTCGGTTACCGGGATGACATATTGGAATGCGGTATTTGGTATCATAAGCACAGTCTATCAGTAGATACATCTCCTGTCAAATTTAACGTATCTTTTTAGGTACGTTGAAATGTACATTTATTTATACTTCAATTCTCTGAATAAGTCTTCGGTTAGAAGTTTTTTCTATTAACCATGATTATTATGGTTTGATAACCTTTTTTACTGATGAAAACTTCATCAGGTGAAAACTCATGCCGAATATCGTCAGCATGATGATCTGGCATGCCACGCATACGGGGCAAATTTCG
>DATEBW010000145.1:0-3047 GCA_035287165.1 Patescibacteria group bacterium
TGACTGGGTCAGGCCGGCAGGGTCGCCGAAAGTCGGTCTTCAGGTCGGACACTGGAAAAACGATGAACTGCCGGAAGAGCTTGAACGGCTCATCGGGCGAACCGGATCATCAGGAGGCGGAAAAAGCGAGTGGGAAGTCAACCTGAAAATTGCGGAGGAAACGAAAAAGATTTTGGAAGAAAAAGGAATTCAGGTTGCATTACTGCCGGCAACGGTCCCCGAGGATTTTTGGGCAGACGTGTTTGTGTCAATCCATGCTGATGGCAGCGAAAGCTCGAGCACAACCGGTTATAAAGCAGCCGCCCCAAGGCGGGATTTCAGCGGAAAGGCCGGGAACCTGGTCACGTTTATAGAAGAAGAATACGAAAAAGCAACCGGTTTAGTAAAAGACCCGAATGTGACCCGCAATATGCGCGGCTACTATGCATTTGCCTGGTGGCGCTATGATCACGCCGTGCATCCGATGACGGCATCTGTTATTCTCGAAACAGGATTCCTCACCAATCCGTCTGACCGGAAAATGATTGTCGATAAGCCGGAGATATCTGCGCAAGGATTGGCAGCGGGCATTCTCAATTATTTACAGTCAGAAAAACTGCTTGACGATTCTCAAGTTTGACTTGTCAGGGACAGGTTCATACGCCCGGCGTTATTTCTCTGTATACGCGAAATCGATAGCCATCCGGCAGCGCGTAGGTTTCCCGCCCGCAATCATCGGCATAGTTGATTTCCTCAATCGGAGAGCCCGTAGTTTGATCGACGAGTTTTGCCGGTATGCCGGTTTGCAGATGGCTGCCGAGATACGAGTTAAAGTTCATCTCTCTGTTTTCCCGGATAGTTTGCCGTTGTGCTTGGTCGACGATCTGCTCCACCGAAGCTTGCAGTATCGAATTCAAATGTACCTCGTCATTCTCGCGGAGGGCGTCATTGAGCAAAGGTAACACTATTGGACCTTCCGGCAGTGTCGATGGGGAATAGATAGCTTGCACGTCTGACGCATTGAGGAAAACGGTGAATTGGCCGTTATTTGTCACGCCTTCTTCGGTTGATACCGGAAGATCATATCGTACTATTTTTCCTCCGGCGGGCGGCGAAAGTTGAATTATTCTCATGATTATGGTCCCGTCACAGATGCGAGGAAAGGGAGTGAGAGCGGAGCGCGATGGCGGCGACGCTTGCGGGGATGTTTGCGCTGTTGTTGGCGGATTCAGAGATTCTCCGGCTCCCGGAGTCGGTGTGGTGGAAGAGCCCAATACCGGTATCGGGACGCTGCAGTTGCCGAATCCGACGCAGACGCCGGTGACTTCCTGAAAGAAAAGCATCAGCGCAAAAGATGAAACAACAATCAGCAGACCGACGAGCGCCTGGACGATCTGGTTCCTTGCCTCTTCGACCTTTCCTTTATCTCCTCCTGCCGTGATCCATTTTATCCCGGCGAACAGTATAAACAAAAAAGCGAGAATACCGGCTACAAGAAAAATGAGCTGGATAATGCCGGTGATGACCCGAGGAACATTGGTGAGTGCCTCTGCAGGAGGCTCCACCGTAAAGGCAGATGCCGCCGGCGCTTGCGCCGCTGCCGGTCCGGCGAATGCGAGCAATGCTCCAAAGATACCGACGCCAAGCAATAATTTGAGTATTATTTGCCTCATATATCTGTATTATTATACTATAGGACTGTTACTTCGGCGCTCGTGGCTTCGCCGCCGGAATTGCACCTGGTTATCGTACTGACTTCCGGGCTAGTTGCGCTTTTTGAATATTTTCGAAACGGGCTCGTTGTATCATTGTGATTACCTGCCTTCACTTCCTTGCGCTTACCAAGCATTATATAGACAGCACCAAGCAGTATCTCACTGGCGGTTAAAGGAACGGTAAGACCTGTGTAATAAATCCGTATGATTCAGATCGTGGTATCGGGCAGAACAGAGGAATCGCGCCGCACGACGATGATGCGTTTTTCCACTGCGGCAATGGGTATGTGGTAGCCGGTAGGATAGTCCCGTATCGCGTCAAAAAAGAGCACCGTTTTGTACGGATAATTTTCCCCCTGGCGGGTACCCGGATCGTTGGTGATAAACTGATCGGCTCCCGGATCGTATCCATGCACGAGAACCATATGGCGTTCCGGACCGGGCGGCGTGAAGTTGGGATTATTGAGCGCCTGGCCATTCATTGGCGCGATCACGACATTTCCCTCCTGTAGTTCGCGGATAATTTCCTGCCGGCCGTTTATCGTTTTCAGTTCTGCGTTCGGGTAGTTAAAAAAGCCGTTAATAATGCGCTCCAGGGTATCCGCCGCCGATGTATCGCGATATTCTGCATAGGTATCGGTTTGATAAGCGCTGATAGCAAGTATCGTTTCTTTTGCTTCCTCTTTGGTTATGAATGGTTTTCCTTGTGTCCAGAGTACTGCCATGAGAGAAGCTGCCTCTTCGCACCCGTCCTGCTGGCGGGGGTCATGCCATTCGCCGAACGGCGCTTGTGCGGCAAAAGGAACGCCGGACATCCGCACGACTTCACTGAATGTCGGCGGCGTTGGATATATAAAGCCAGTCGCTGCCGAGAGGTGTGTGCGGAAAAACTCTGCATTCCGGCGCATAAACGTTCCCCATTCCGGACCGAACTCATGCGATTCATTCGGATACACGTAGAGTTCGACGCTTTTTCCGTGTTCCCGCAGTTCTGTTTCCAGACGCTCTGACCACTCGAGAGGGACATCGCCGTCAGCAGCGCCGTGGTGAATGATGACCGGTGCGGTAATACGGTCAAAGTATGTGCGCGGTGAAACGCCGTCCCAGAAAAGCGGATTATCATCCGGCGCGCCGTGCCGGGCGACTATTTTATCAGCAATTTCTGGCCGTCGTTCCTTCCAACGCTTAAAACTGTCGCGCGCATCAGAGCTGACCGGCGCATAGAGCGCGGCCGCTTTGACTAAATCAGGCTGAACTACCATGACGCCTTGTGTAACTCCTCCGCCCATCGAATGCCCGAGCATGCCGATCGCCTCTTTATTGACCATGGATAGATCGCTGTTTTTTATTGCA
>DATEBW010000146.1:0-6159 GCA_035287165.1 Patescibacteria group bacterium
TTTCTCACGCGGGCGCCGCGCGGTCGAAGCGAAGAAAGGTTGATGCCAACCCCGCCGCCGTGAGCCATAATCTCAACCATCTGCTTTAAGGTTTCTAAAATTCCCTCGCGTGAATCCTGGGGACTCGGAATAACAAAGCAGTTATAAAAAGTCACGTTGTAGCCGGTTCCCGCGCCGGAGAGGATACGGCCACCCGGCACGTATTGAAACTCCTGCATGGCATCAAAAAACTTTTCTTCCCAGTGCCTCTTCTTTGCGCCTTTTTCGACAGACGCCACATAGTGCGCCACCCGCCGCCACATTTCGTCAGGGGTTTTTTCAACCGGATTACCCGCTTTGTCCTTGAGCGAGTAGCGGTCGAGAAATACTTTTTGTCTGATGCCGTCTAATTGCATAGGTAACTCAATGCTACGAATTACTAATCTTCACGAATTCTCCGATTCGGAGGACAAATATACTAAATTCTTTTCGAAATGAGAAGTTGAATGTTGGAAATTTGATTGGTGTGAGAAGTTAGATGTTTTTGATTTCTTCAAATCTCAAATCATCTCATTTCAAACTTCAAATTCCATCTTCAAATTTCTAATTTCTAACTTCGACTATTCGTATCATAATAATTTCTTAAGCTCCCGCTGGAATTCTTCTACTTCGACGAAACGACGGAATACGCTCGCAAATCTTATATAGGCGACCTTATCCAGTTTCTTCAGCTCTTCTGCGATCAGGTTGCCGATCGTGGCGCTCGTAATTTCTTCTTTTTCCTGGGAGCGCAGTTCCCGCTCAGTGGTGTCGAGCACATGGTCAATTTGCTGGCGCGTCACCCGCGTGCGCTCGCATGCTTTGTGAATACCGAGGATGAGCTTATCGCGATTAAACGTTTCCCGCCGGCCATCCTTCTTAATAACGGTCAGCGGCGACCGTTCGACACGCTCATAGGTGGTAAAACGCTTGGTGCAAGATAAACATTCGCGCCGCCGGCGCGTCGTTTCCCTGTCGTCCCCCACGCGCGTCTCTAAAACTTTACTATCAAGGTGTGTGCAAAATGGACACTTCATATTCAGTTTGCAAGTTATCTGGCGGAGCCAGATCTCGCTCCGCGAGACGAGTTACGAGTTAAAAAATGAGTTTTGTACAGTAGTATTGCCTTAACTCGTAACTTACAGACTTACAGACTCGTAACTTTTTACTATCACTAGTGCCACCATGGAGAGTAAACCAACATCCCTAGGGGCGTCAAGGGTTCTAACGATATCAAAACCCGTCAATATTGGCGCCAGATTCAAGGGCAAAAAAAGATCTATACTATAAGCCTTGTAAGTGAACAACTATCCGATCGATGGAAAGGGGAGTGTTCCGCTGGACAATTTCAGTAAACAAAGAACGAAAAAGAGATTATATTGAAGGCGTTTTCCTAGTTACTGAATCCGTCGATGCGATCCCTGCTCTCTGTCATGGTTCGCAGAGAATCCGCATAACCATTTTGTACATTCTCCGGGCTTCTTTCTATAAGCTGATTGATGACCTCTTCGTGTTTTGCATTGGCGGTTTTGAATTTTTCGACCAGCTCGTTTCTTACCTCGCGATTCTGTTCTTTTACCTGGTACAGATTGTCGATTGCCTTCACAAAGTATTTTTCACCTTTTGATACGGTTTCTTCGGCAAGTTCATATTTTGCCTTCTCGGTGAGAAAGATACCCATATTGAGGCGTTTGTCCGCCATCAGAAGATTGAACTCAAGACGCTTAAGCGGATCGCGGATAAGAAAATCCAGGAGCCGGTCGCGCATCAGTTTTAACGGATAGAGCGGATGGTCGGGAAGTATGCCGGGGTAAGGAAGCAGATATTCGATCTCATCCGGCGCCGTCACCAGGACTTCTTCCATTCCTTCCATCGCTCCGTCTTCGTCCATCAGCTCTTCACTGGAAGTTGCTTCTTCTGCATTCATCGGAGAGGGAGAAGCGGCGTAGGTGATAGAAAAGAGCGCATCGACAGCGAGCGCTATAATTATCAGTGACCAAACGGCATAAAAGATGACCCGTTTCGCGGACGCAGTCATAATAGTGTGTTTATATATCAATAAATAGCGGCTGTCAAGTGGTGACTGTGCGTTATTCGTGCTGAAGAGTGGTCGTCGGCAGGGGGAATGGCGCCTGATCTGACCGGAGACGATCGCCGGCGACGATTAATACGAACACCATGATAAAACCGAGAATCAGAACAACTGCAGACAATATTGCCGTAATTGACGGGCGGAGGCGCTCAAGCAGCGAGATGGGCGGGGGCTGACTTTCAGATACGGATGCATCGAGATGTGTCGGCATATGCGTCAGTCGGAAAAAGAAAGAGATTGTTCGATCGTTTCCATCATTGTTTTATCGGGAAAAACGCTGTTTTGGGCAAATAATCCGAGGTAAAACGGCTTTCCTTCCGAATCGGAGGGCTTTCCCTTTTTCTGGTCGATGACTGTTGCGTATCCGCGCGACTGACCGCAACCGGCGCCCTGATCTGTCCGGAACACCGTTCGAACTGCTTCACGCCCATCGATCGTTACCTGCTGCTCGACGTTGCACAGATGTAGCGGCCATTGAGGTTCAGCACGAGGCTCGATAACCAGTGATAAGTCAGCCGCAGAAAACAGTATTACCCCTGCAGGTACATTTTCCATTCGTTCAAAAAATGACGGGTAACACAGCGAAAATTCCTCATGAAACAGGCGTTCATAGTCTGCCGGACACGAACCGGTGACCGTTGCCGGCGCCGGATGTTGTTGCACGACCGCTTCTGTAATCGGCGCATATTGCTCAACAGAGTCATTGACCGAAAGCACCGTCTGTAACTGCGCCTCGTATGCATTGCGCCACCATGCAGTGAGTAGGGGAAGCGTGATGAATAAAACCATGCTGCCGGCGGTAACGCCGATACCCACTGCTGCAATGACGGAAACGATACGGTTCATACTTTCATACTAAGATAACGAAATGAGAAATGAGAATATGGATAAAGAGTTTTAACAATCAATCATCTAACTTCGAACATCTAATCTCATAATACACATTAACACTATACCGTTATTTCCGCGCAAAAGAAAGATTCGGCATGCGGTCGAGCTCGTCAATGTTACGGACAAATTCGTCCCGCTGCGCTGTAAAATATGCGACAACGCCGATCATCGCGGCATTATCGGTAAAGAGTTTTTTGGAATAGGGAATATAGACGGGTAATTGCAATTTACTCATCGCGGCTCGAATATGGTTTCGTATATACAAATTGGAAATTACCCCGCCGCCCAGAAGAATTCCTTTTGGGTTTGTTTTATTGACCGCAAGTTCTAACTTATCGATAAGAGATAGCATAACCACTCTCTGAAATGATGCTGCCAGATTTTGAATGGTTTGCTTATCAAGTTTTTCCTGTTCTTTTAACTCCCGCGTCAAGTAGAGAAGGGCCGTTTTAATACCGGAATAACTGAAATTGAAATTCTCGTCCCGGCGTTTTCTCATGGGAATTGGCAGATTAAAAGCTCGTTCGTCTCCGTCTTTTGCTAACCGCTCAATAATCGGCCCGCCCGGATAGCCTATCCCGAGCATCCTTCCCACTTTGTCAAAAGCTTCGCCTGCGGCGTCATCCAGCGTTTCACCCAGCAATTCGTATTTGCCGAAACCGTGCACTAAAACAAGCTGAGTATGCCCACCTGATATTAATAACCCGAGAAGAGGAAATATGCCGTCATCCTGAACTTGTTTTGTCATTCCGGACTTGTTTACCTTGAGTATTCCCGAAGGGATGCGGAATCTATTAGATTCTGAAATAAATTCAGAATGACGACTCAATTTTTCATGAATACCTCCCGGATTATTTCCCGCCGCATTTCTCGCAAACGATGACAATAAATGCCCTTCCATATGGCTCACGGCAATAAGCGGTTTGCGATATTTTTTGGCTAACGATTTTGCTTTTTTAATACCGATTTCCAACGCGAGCGCTTGTCCCGGACCTACGGTAACCGCTATCGCGTCAATTGCTGAATAAATAGAGTCATCCTGAACTTGTTTTGTCATTCCGGACTTGATCCGGAATCTATTAGATGCTGAAACCCGCTTCGACCCAGCGAGGCGAGTAAATTCAGCATGACGTCTGAGTTGAACTGAAGCCCGTTTCAACGATTCATTCATCACCGCCTCTATTCTCTCCTCATGCGCGCGTTTTGCGATGATCGGCACCACGCCGCCGTATTTTTTATGCAGCTCAACCTGCGAGGAAATGACGTTCGACAAAACACGGTCATTCACCGTAACCGCTGCACACGTCTCATCAAGACTGGTCTCGATGGCAATAATAAGGTAATGCTTTTTCATGAGTTCCTGAATGCTTAATTCTCAATTCTTTTACCATATTATATAATGATGCTATGAGCGGCTGTATTTTTTGCCAGATCGTCAGCGGTTACCGCCGCCGACGTTTCGTCGCAGGAGGTGTCAATAGCTAATATCGTTATGCGCTTTTTGCTATTCGCTGTTTGCATAGAGGATCCATTATACCGTACTTGACACCAGCTTCAAAATGTCATACACTCCTCGAAAAGGAGGAAATATGCTTGACTTTCCGACAATTGTAGATATTTCTAACAAAGGACAGATAACGATACCGGCAAAATTGCGGAAGGCTCTTGGTGTTGGACCTAGGGGAAAGGTATATTTATCAATGAATGAGAAAAAGAAGATACTGCGTGTTACCCCAGCGAAGAAAGATCTTATAGAAGAATTATGTGGAGTGTTACTACCCTATACAAAAGGAGAATCTATAACAAAAGAACTCGTTGAGCAACGAAGGAAAGATCTTGAACAAGAAGAGCGGGAAATTATGTCAGATAGTAAAAAAAGGGTATGAAGCGAATCATCGTCGACAGCTATGCATTACTTGTCTTCTTTAATAAAGAACCTTCTTTTAAATTTGTTCAGCAAGTGCTAAAAGACGCGCGAGACAATAAAATTGAACTTTATATGTCAGTATTCAATCTAGCCGAAGTATACTATCGTTCGATCCGAGTTTCGAATAAAGTAAAGGCACGAGAGCTCCTTGCTGCGATACGCAAGTTTCCTATTACGATTATTTCTGCTACAGAAGAACATATATTTGAAGCTGCGGAAATAAAGGGAGCATACCCCATTGCATTCGGTGACTGTTTTGCAATCGCTCTTGCTAAAGAGAAAAAGGCACCTATCCTCACCGGCGACCCGGAGTTTAAAAAGGTGGAAAAAATTGTTAAGATAGAATGGCTGTAGTCAATAAACAATTAAGCAATTGAACAATAAAACAAAGTTTCAACATGCTGAAAATTCGGATCATTCGGATGGAATCCGGATTATCAGGATCGCTTTATGGACTGCATCTTCTGCCAAATAATCGCCGGAAAAATTCCTTCCTATAAAATCTACGAAGACGATGAGTTTTTGGGATTTTTAGATATTTATCCCCGGGTTAAAGGACATACCATTCTTATTCCAAAAAAACATTACCGCTGGACATACGATGTGCCAAATTTTGGAGAGTATTGGGAAGTAGCGTTAAAAATAACCACCGCTATGCAGAAAGCAATGAAACCGGAATTTGTGACCTATGTCACTCATGGTTTAGAAGTTTCCCATGCCCATATCCATATATTACCCCGCGCCGAAGGCGAAACGTCGTTTGTTCCAGAACAGAGAAGTTTTAGTAAAGAGGAGTTTGAAGAAGTTGCAACAAAGATTCGTGTAAATTGACACTAACAGTATAATTGCATTATGGGATTTACTGAGGGAGATACAACAAACAATAAACCCGACATGATGGTTGTTTTAAATAGGAGAGCGCTCGAGGCAGGGTGTACTCCGCAAGAAGCCGCAATCTATGCGTTGTACTTGGGGGATGGTATGAGCTTACAAGATCTCACGTGGCCAGGTGAAAGCATAGCTAAACCGAATGGTCATCTCATCAGCGCAGTTGAAAAAATTGAAGGTATACAGAAAGTTGAACAACCTCAAGAATCTAAAGAAGGAGTTTTAAGTCATGTACAACGCGCGCTATCCTTTCTTTTTCCCCGATAGTATCTAAACTAACTCGCACAATTATACTGGAAGAGTAAGAAGTATTAAGTAATCCATATATCTTCTCCGCCCATTA
>DATEBW010000147.1:0-4412 GCA_035287165.1 Patescibacteria group bacterium
AATGCCAGTCGACTCCGAAGGCCCTGAATAAATTACGGTATGCCTGAATGGTCGGCATTGAATCGATTTTCTCTAAAGTTAAACCAGAGAATTTTTCCAATACTTCTTTTTTATACGCCTCCAGTTCATCAGACTTTTTTACAACGGTAACGCTATCAACTCTTACAACAGCAAATTTTATTCCCGGCAATTTTTCATGAACGTCTGCGCTGATGTGTGAAATCACTCCTGAAATATTTTTTGGCTGTGTCATCTTATTGATTGTTTTAAGCGAACCGGTTGGCCGCAGGGTCGGAAACAAAATCACTTCTTTTATCGAGTGGCTGTTCGTCAAGATCGCAGTAAAGCGTTCTATGCCCATGCCCCATCCGGCGGTCGGCGGCATGCCGTATTCCAGCGCGCGAATGTAGTCTTCGTCCACCACCTGGTGTTCGGCCACCCCTTCTTTTTCCCGGCGTTCTTCCGTTTCCCACCTCTTCCGCTGTTCGATCGGATCATTCAATTCAGAGTATGCGTTTAATAGCTCGGTACCTGCCACGATGAGCTGAAATGCTTCAACTTTACGCGGATCATCCGGTTTTTGTTTTGCCAACGGCCGCATGAAAGCGGGATAGTCGACGAAAAATGTCGGATTGGTGATGTTCGGCCGTACGGCTGTTTTGATAATCGCGTCAAGAAGGGCCGGGACATCAGGCGATTCTTTGAAAGCTATAGTTAATTTTTTCTCGCGTATTTCCTTTTTTAACTGTTCAAGCGTTATATCGTTTACGTCAATGCCGGTCGCGTCTTTTATCGCATCGTAGTAGGAAACTCGTCTCCAGGGAGGCTTAAAATCAATCGTTGTTTCTCCATAGGCCACTTCATACGAGCCGGTTATTTCTTTGACGATTCCCGAGAGCATATTCTCCGTCATCACCATCAAATCCCGGTAATCCGCATACGCCTGGTAAAACTCGAGCTGCGTAAACTCCGGATTGTGCCAACGGCTTATTCCTTCGTTGCGGAAATCGGTGCCGATTTCATACACTTTTTCATATCCCCCGACGATGAGCCGTTTCAGATATAGCTCATCGGCAATCCGCAGATACAGATCGGCATCAAGTGCATTATGATGCGTAGTAAAGGGAAGTGCGGTAGTTCCGCCGTAAATCGGCTGGAGTACCGGCGTCGTGACTTCCAGAAATCCATGATCGTCAAGATAGTTTCTGAGCAACATGATAATTTTTGCTCTCGTTTCAAATATCTTGCGCACGTCGGGATTTATCAACAGATCCACGTACCGTCGACGGAACCGCTCCTCTACGTCCTTAAACCCATGCCAGGAATCAGGAATCGGACGAAGAGATTTAGTGAGTACTGTGTATTTTTTAACGTCTACAGTCGTTTCACCTGCCTTTGTCTTCGTAACGTCCCCCAACACTTCTAAAAAATCTCCATTGTCCAACAGTTTTAAGACGTCGTATTTCTCTCCAAGTTGATCCTTTCTGAATAAAAGCTGAATTTCACCCGTCTCATCTTTGAGATCGGAAAATGCGATTTTGCCATGTTCGCGGACGGCAAGAAGCCTGCCGGTGATGTTAACATCTTTTCCCATCAGCTCTCGTGCCTCGCGAATCGTCTGTTTACGATTTGATCTGGAGGGATAGGGATTTATGCCCTGATCCTTAAGCTCTTTCAGTTTTCTCAGGCGGTCTTCTTTGATGACGGTAAGACGAGAGTTCATAACTCAGGCAATTATACATTACCATTAGGAAATATAGTAACTTTTCTATGGTTGGAATACTGAACAGTATTTTGAAACCTTACTACGGCCAAATCAAAAGAAGCAAAATTATGAGTGCCCATAAATTCAGAATTTGTAATTCCTGAATGACCGTTTTCTCTATCAATACCCAGCTGTCCGTATTTCTCAGGAGACAATGATAACCAAAATTCATGTCTCGCTTTTCTTGAACTTACTTTTTGACTAAGTCCTCCGTTTTCTCTGAACCAATTAACATATTTGCTATCAGTGATTTTTAATGATTCAGATGCCATATTTTTACACCTCCTTTTGAGTAGGTAACTTTTTAGTATGTAACAGGACTTACGCAGTACTTCGTCATTCTGAATACGTTCGCTATCGTTCAGTACTATAGCTTGTTTCAGAATCTTTTTCTTCCTTGATGGGGATGCTGATCCGTCAGCTGACGGATCAACATGACGAGCTAAATCTACGTAAGGTGCGTAAGTCCTGTATGTAACTCTACGAGCTTAAAAAAACCCTCCATTTTGGAGGGATATAAAAACCATGCGCCTTAACTCCCTCCGTCTATACGGGAAGGCACTTAACAAAAAAACGGATGGCCGACTGCGTGTTTATCATGCAATCTAGTGTAACAGGCGAGCAGGAAATTACAAGGGATCAATATGATAATGTATTTATTAACGTCTAGAGAGTAATAACTAGATTTCCGGTTGAAAACCTTCGCTCGTCATTATTCCCTTTTGTTCTTTTACCATTGCTAAGCCACAATATTCTGCTCTAACTGCCCGTTCTTGAAAATTTATTCCAAATGTACAAATTCCCTTCTTGTTAAAATAGTCGCAAGGATTGCCTTTACCTCCACAGAATAAGGTTCGTTGGTGGTCAGTAATTTCGGTGATCACAATAAGTTCCTCCAGAGTAGAAGCTTGATTATATTTGCATCCGGAAAATCGTTCGGTCATTTAATTAATAAAAAGTAATAGGGAAATAATGTCCAATCAATTAGTATTTTCTCCCTACTGCGCGCACTTGTTCCACAACCCTGCATTATTCTCCCTTGCCTCCTCTTCAGCATTCATCAATATTTCCTGATTCGCAATATCGGGTGGAAACGACACCGCATGGGCATAGCCTTCTTTTACTAATTGTTCATTGATGAATATATCATTAATATACACGTATCTCAGTACTCTACCATACCGATCCGTCTCCGATACGTCTTTGACCAGGCGAACTAATTTTCCTTCGACGAGCTCCCTGTTTTTATCCCGCGCCTCGATACTGAAACAGCGACGCATCGGATCACCGGTCATCTCCGGTGTATCAACTCCGATGTAACGGACTCTGTTACCACCTTCAATTTCAATTGTATCGCCGTCGATGACGCGCGTAACGCGTGCGGTCTCTCCTTTGACTGTTGTTGCGCTATTCGTAGCGGAAAGAGTATCCGATGGTGGATGAGTTGTTACAGTAGGATAAACCTTCACCGGAGCATTCTCAATCTTCCGCGCTACAATCAATAGCATCAATAACAGCGTGATGATGGTAAGTTTTCCTTTTTTAGTGGTAAAATAAGGTGGTATGTTCATCATTTTTCTCCTTTCCGGCTCTATGGCAGGATTTTTGCTCTTTGTGCTTGCACCTTATACGTTGCTATATTTTAATGATTTCTATCAACTCCCCTTCTTTCATCATCCGATACTCACCGGATTCGGAATAGTGTTAATGCTATCCGGGATAGCGCTGTTTGTTTATTGTACCAATATATTCTTGCTCATCGGTCACGGTACGCCGGCGCCACTTGCACCACCGAAAAAACTGGTGGTGAAGGGATTGTACCAGCAGACTCGTAACCCAATCTATATCGGCTATATCTTGATTTTATTTGGTGAATTTCTCTTTTTTGGAAGATTGCTATTACTGGTTTATGCAATTGTTTCCTCTGCGTTCATTCATGCGTTTGTCGTCCGTTTCGAAGAACCACGGCTAAAGAAACGTTTTGGGAAGGAGTATGAGGAATACATGAAGCGCGTCCCGCGGTGGATATAATGAACTTGTTTCAAAAACCGTTGTTAACGGTCATCTTGCAACCCTCGGCTGAGCTCGGGTCGAAGGCTTGATTCAGGATATTTTAGATTCCGTGTCAAGTCGCGTCAGACGCGATCAAGCACGGAATGACAGTTTTGTAATAGGTTTAATGTATTGTTAATGGGTTAATGGGTTAATGGGTTAATGGGTTAATCGGTTATTTGGTTATTTGGTTATTTGGTTTTTCGAGATCTTCCCACGATCGCCATGGGACGTTCCTGCCACGTACCGTCAATCTCGTACTTAATCGTATAGATATGGAGTAGTAACCACCCTTGCTTCAGGAGTTTGTTGACGACTTTACGTCCCTTTGTCTCGATATTGTGTCCGCGTATTTCACCGATATCGAGTTGCCAGAGCGGCGGAAAATCGATTCTATCCAGTTTTTTCTTATCCTTAATCGACATACTATAAATAGTCTAACACAATAGGGTAAGTATACCCCTTCGCTTTTAGTTTCAGAATAATCATGGTATACCAAAACGGAGCTTTTAGGGCACTTCGCAAAATAGACTCCATGATTTTGCTACACGCCCTAAGGCCGCAGAGCAAAATACTGCTCATGTTATTTTTGCGA
>DATEBW010000148.1:0-6187 GCA_035287165.1 Patescibacteria group bacterium
AAGGACATCTTCTTTCAATAGCGATAGTCGGCTTGTTTGCCTCCCTGTCCCGGGTTGATTTCGGGCTGACCGCAGCAATGATCCTTCTTGTTACTATCGCGGTGAAAAGAAAGGTAAAAAAGTCGGCAGCAGCCTTTGCAGGTTTGTCCGGTGCGGCGGGAGGATTTATCCTGTCTTTAGTTCATAATTATGTTACGACGGGCGAATTCGTCCAGTCCAGCGCGGCGATGAAACTGTATTGGTCGCAGTTCTTCGGCCGGTCAGACAGAATTCTCCATGCGTTCTCCCTTATTTCTCAAACGGTCAACGCCACTAGTCCGGCGATGCTTATCGCTGTTTCTCTCGTCGTACCGGTCGTATGCTTCTTTGTATTTATACATATAGTAGATTCCCGATGGCGGCTCGGAATTTCGGGGAATAAATTTTTGCGATTGCGTTACGGCCGTGACGATCTCATACTCGTCGTAAGTTCAATACTTATCGTGGCAGGGTATGCGGCGCTTTATTCTTTCAGCGGCGGGGTGCAGGCATGGTATACAGCCCATCTCGTCGTGCCCTTGTTTATTATTACCGCAGCCGTCATACGAACTGCATCGGAGCTGGCATATCCGGCAACAGGCCTGGTTATGGGCATATTGCTTCTTATCATCCTCGTAAGCCTTCAACAAACCATCGCCTCTGTTTATCCCCTCGGTAAGGATAAATCTCCGTGGCCGAACCAAACGTTGCCGCTGCGTGCTGCTCTTTACAGTAAAGCAAATAATCTTGAACATATTGGTTCTTTTAACGCCGGCATACCCGGTTACTTCCTTGAAGGAAACGTCATCAATCTCGACGGGTTGGTGAATAACGAGATATATCCCTACGCCGTTTCTAAAACACTGCCTGCATATCTGGCTGAAAAAGATATTCGATACGTGCTTGACTACCGGCATATCGTAGAATCCGAAGAATACCAGCGGGCATATGGCTTTGCTGACGGAGGTTTCATCACGCGCCTGGAACCCATTCGGATATTTTCAGGTAGCTACAGCGACGGGGAGCAGGAAATGGTTATTTACAGAGTCAATGGTTTTGGTATTGACCAAAAAAGAGAAGATCTGTTAGAATAAGAACTATAAATACTAAATTCAAAATAATAAACCCGAATTACGAAATTAAATCAGCTTCAGGAAAACTGTCATCCTGAACTTGTTTCAGGATCAAGAGAACAAAGATGCTGAAATAAATTCAGCATGACGAGCCTGAATTTCGTAATTCGGGTTAATAAGTTCCAAACAATTTCTAAATCTCAAATTCTAAACCTTTAGAATTTTGATATTAGAATTTATCATTTATTTGGAACTTCGAATTTAGAATTTAGAATTTTTTAGAATTTATTGTATGGAGAGAACGCTTATTTTAATTAAGCCTGACGGTGTGGCGCGCGGACTGACGGGAGAAATTCTCCGGAGATTTGAACAGACGGGACTCAAGTTAGTCGGGTTGAAGATGGTCCACGCGACGAAAGACCAGGTTTCGAAACATTACGGACAGGATCCTGAATGGATCAAAGGCATGGGCGGAAAGACGCTCGAAAACTACGAAAAGCAGGGGATTGATCCTGAAAAAGAATTTAACACGAAAGATCCTCTTGAAATCGGAAAAATAATCCGTGAGTGGCTGGTTGACTGGATGGCATCCGGTCCCATCGTTGCGGCAGTGTTCGAGGGAAATGATGCCGTCGAAATCGGGAAAAAACTCGCGGGCCATACGCTGCCCGTCTACGCAGCGCCCGGTACGATTCGGGGAGATTTCTCCAATGAATCCGCCGCGGCAGCAAATGCAGAAAAAAGGCCAATTCAGAATACCGTACATATCTCCGGCAATCTCAAAGACGCCCTCCACGAAGTCAAACACTGGTTTCCCGAACTTTCGTGATACATTACCCCTCTTGACATAGACTTCTTTACGTGACATGCTGCTTATATATGGTAAACCCTAAGAGGAACAACAACGAAAATTTACTCTATTCCTGTGTGATGATACTGCTCATTACCGTCATAGCGAGCTATCTTATGATCGTATACTCCATAAAGCTTACGGTTGATTCGCAAGTACGGACGCACGAAGCTCTGAACTACATGGAAACGATAGGATTTGTCCGTGATCTCAAAGCTGCGTCGTATAATTAGTTAGCCACTAGCTTTTCGCATTCCCACGTTTAAGTCGGGATTTGTTCAAGTTTGCTGGAAGTTGATCAATTACCCATCGGCATACGAATAACGAATAGCCAATTGCAAGTACTTCTTCTTGTATATTTAGCTTCAATTTGGTATCATAGCCCGTATGCTCGATCTTTCCCGTGAGAAACTTCTCGTCATTGCACCGCATCCTGATGATGAGATTATCGGTTGTGGTGGTTTGATTGCAAAAACGAAAAAAGCCGGCGGTAAAGTGTACGTGCTTTTTTTGACCGTCGCCGACACGCACGATTTTTCAGACCGCGGCCATTCTTCCGCAGCAGAGAGAAAAAAGGAAATCGCTGCGGTTGCAAAATATATGAAGTTCGATGACTACGACCTTGCCTTTGAAGGAAAAGATTATCATCTACAGCTCGACAGACTGGGGCAAAAAGCGCTGATGGACATTATCGAAAGGAAAAGCCGCGTATCGATTGAACAGATCAAGCCGACCATCATCGCTTTTCCTACGTATACCTCCTATAATCAGGATCATCAGGTTGCCGCGCGGGCGGCGCATGCTGCTTTACGTCCCTCGCACCATTCAAAACATCAGATATCAACGGCACTCATGTATGAGATGCCGGCAGAGCAATGGCGATTGCACGAACATACGGAAATAAACTATTTTGTCCATTTATCCGATGAGCACATGAAGCAAAAACTTCACGCCATCGAGCTCTATAAGTCGCAGGTTCGCCCGGTTCCCAATCCCCGCGCAGGCGAGATCGTCGAAGCCTTTGCAAAAATACTCGGATCACAGAGCGGTGCAAGCTTCGCCGAAGGCTACGTTGCATACCGCATGGTAACATAGCATGGTTGAAAAAATTCTCTCGTGGGCTACTATTTTCGTTATTGGTACAGCACTTTTGATCCGCCTGACGAATCTCTCTTTTAACGCCCCCTTTATCGATGAAGCGCTCTATATTGTTTTGGGTAAAAAGATCATTCTTTCGCATGATATAGGATCCAATCCGTTCAGCTGGATAAGCGGCATGCCGTACGTATATCCGCCCTTGTCCGGTTTGAGCTATCTGGTAGGCGGCTTGGCCGGCGCCCGTTTCTTCAGCGCCGTATTGGGCATTACGAGCGTATGGTTCCTGTATCGTGTGGGATTACAACTGTTTGTACGCAAGAGCGTATCGGTATATGGCCGTATTGCGGCGCTTCTCGGCGGACTTTTTCTGGCAATCGAGCCGATTCATGGCTGGCTTAGCCGCATGGCAATGATGGATATGCTGGCCTTCACTCTGTTCTTGGGCGGATTATTACTCATAGTTGAAACGGTACATGACGACAATAGGCTAAAAGCATCTCTTGCGGGGATTATGCTTTTTCTGGGATTTTTAGCAAAATATTCCGTTGCGCTTATACTTCCGGTTATTTCGGTATGGATCATATACCGGTTCATGCGCCATCGCCGCCAACGGGCACTGCTTTATACGCTCGTTATTTTATCCACTTTGGTTGCGGGATACGGCCTATGGCAATTCGAGAATCTGTTGTCATTTTTAAACACGCAGACATTTACTGAATCCAGCTCGGCGAGCTTTATAACTATCAGCCGTACTATTTTCGAATATACATGGATCTGGTTGTTGCCGGGAGCCATAGGTTTATGGCATCTCGTGAAGCAGAATAAAGAGCTCGGTGTTCTGCTGTCGGGAATCGTTTTCCTACCCGTTTCGGTCCATCTTTTGACGCTCAACGGTCCGACACTGGTGCAGAACCTTATGTTCAGTATTGCCGGGCTTTGCCTGTTTGCCGGATTAGGGTTTGGCGCAATAATTTCCCGTTCACGGAAAATCGGTACTGCCATAACAGCGTTATTTGTCGTATTTGCCCTGTTAAACGGCATGCATAAACGCTCGGACTTAGAGCAGCAGTGGCCGCATTATGATCTGGTGACTGATTACCTTGTTGAAGTTGTTGAACCTGACGACCGGCTATTGGTACAGGCAGACGATATTGCTGTTCTGGCTCTTGAAGACGTCTTGTCGGCAGAGCAGATTACCGGTCCTTATGGTTTTTCGTATGATGATCTGGAAGGCGATGAGGCATACCAGGAAGCAGTCGCCGACGGTTACTTTACTTACATCCAGCTTGATCATCCGGATTCGTGGTTCGCACAGATTATCGAACCGGATCTTTCGGATCAGTATGAACTCGTTTTTCAAAAGGAAAACTTTGTCGTGTATAAAGTAATATAATGCCTGTTGCGTAACTTCTCTAAAACGGTCATCCTGAATACATTCGCATCCGCTTAAGTACTAAAGCTTGATTCAGGATCTATTTGCAATCGAGTGATGAGATGCTGAAATGAATTCAGCATGACGAATTATGTCCTTTAATAAATAAATAGTATTCAATGAAAATAGCCTTGTTTATCGCCGGATTATTCGTGGGAGCGGGTCTCTCCATTGCCGCTTTGTATCTGAAGATACCGCTGCTCCGTTCAGTTCAACCTTCGGTGCTTCCTGATTTTACGAATGTATTCTCACCGACACCGCTGCCGGAGCCGGAAATTTCGGGATGGTTTGCTTATTGGGATGAGATTTCTTCCGAAGAATCCCTGAAGGAGTCGATCCCGCTTCTGAAAACAGTCGATCCGCTCTTATACCGGATTGCTCCGGACGGAAGCCTTGATTCATATATGATCCGAAACCGGGACCGTATCGTTGCATTGATCCGTGAGTATGGCATGCCGGTTATTCCGCAGATCGGGGACGATTTTGATTCTGAACGCGTCAGCTTATTATTACGTGATGAAGAGGTTCAGGAAGCATTCATTAATCAGCTTATTACAGAAGCGGAGGAAAATGACTACCAGGGCTGGGATTTTGATATCGAAACCCTGGAGCCGGAAGACCGGGACGCCCATTCGGCTTTCATCACGCGCGTAGCCGAAGCTTTTCACGAGAATGACCTTATATTTTCTATGACTATATACGCGAAGACCCAGGACCGGACACGTGCTGCTTCGGAAGCCCAGGATTACGAACATATCGGCAAGACCGCAGATGTGGTTAAAATTATGGCATACGGCTATAGCTGGGACAGCTCTGATCCGGGACCGCAGGCGCCGCTTGACTGGTATCATGATGTTTTAGATTATGCAGCCAAAACGATCCCGAGGGAAAAGATAGTCGTCGGTTTATCTACTCACGGTTACCGATGGGGGAGTACCAATACCGGCATGACCTATCCTGAAATTGCCAGTTTGCTTGAAGAAACTAATACGGATATCGTATATGACGAATCAGCGTCCAGCGCCCGGGCAGAATTGCCGAACGAAGACGTGATATGGTTTGAAGATGCCCGGACTATTCGCGAAAAAATTATATACGCACAAGAACATTTCGGCATACACCGGTTCAATCTTTGGCGCATCGGCGCGGAGGACCCTTCGTTGTGGACGAACATATGAAAAAAGATACCGGCCACTATCTATTTTTGTGCTTAATCGTTTTGCCGCTTATTATAATAGGCATTATTCAGGTAATCATAGGACTGCAGATAAAAGATACGATTGAATCAACCGCTATGCTACTCAATACGAGACTGCGTCAGCGGTTAACCATTATGCCATCCCGGACAAAATCCGTAAACCTTGGACAGGAGGTTTTCGTATGGATTCCGTACTGGGATCAGAAACAGGCAGTTGCATCAATGGAGAATCATATAGACCGCATCGATTATGTTTCTCTCTTTTGGTACGGGCTTCGTGCCGACGGGTCGATTAAACCTTATACCGGTGCCGTTGAGGATGAAAGGGTCATACGCTTCGCCCGCGAACACGGTGTGCCGGTTTTTATGCTCATCGCCAATCTGCCTGACTATTCCGAAGGCGGGGATTGGGATGACGAGCGCATCGATCTGGTCATTGCTTCATCGGAAGCCCGAAAGAGGCATATTGACGAATTACTTGCGCTTATGGAGCAGCATGATTTTGACGGCATAAATAT
>DATEBW010000149.1:0-5731 GCA_035287165.1 Patescibacteria group bacterium
TGAGAAAAGTGAATGGATTTTCTTCAGGTCCCTGCAACTGGGCAGAATTATTTTCCGTCGCGACGAAAGATATCATTCAACAGGGCGGCACGCGGCGCGGCGCTCTCATGCTGATGTTGTGGGATTGGCATCCGGACATCGAAGAATTCATCACTGTTAAACAGGATTTATCCCGTATTAACGGAGCAAATCTATCAATCTGCGTTTCCGACGCCTTCATGGAAGCGGTTGCAAAAGACGAACAGTGGCCGCTCGTGTTTCCGGATCCAACCGATCCGGAATACGACAAGCTTTGGGATGGCGATTTAACGGTTTGGAAGAAGCTTGGCAAGCCGGTCAAAGTCCATAAACTCGTTTCGGCGCGCAAAATCTGGGATCTCGTAGCCGACGCCGCGTGGCGCTCCGCAGAACCCGGCGTCGTTTTTATGGAGCGGTACAACAAACTGCACAATAATTGGTACTGGAACAGAATAAATTGCGTCAACCCGTGCGGCGAAGAGGGACTTTCAGCATGGGGCGTGTGTAATCTTGGCTCCTTGAACTTATCTGCGCTGGTAAAAAACAGCGACGATCCCGATGTCGCCGGAGAATTTGACTTCGCACGGCTCAAAGAGCTCGTAGAAGTCGCCGTACGATTTCAGGACAATATCATTGACCTTGACCCGTACGTATTTGAGGGAATCCGGAAAATGCAGCTTGAAGGAGAACGGCGCATCGGCCTGGGAACCATGGGACTCGGAGACGCGCTTATCAAAATGCATCTGCGCTACGGGGAAGAAAAAGCGCTCAAGTTTGCAGAAAAAGTATATAAACTCATCAGGGATGAAGCGTACCGTGCATCGGTTGCCTACGCCGAAGAAAAAGGCCGGTTCCCCCGATTTGATAAAAAGCTTTTTCCCCAAGGAAAATTTATCCGGCAATTGCCCGTAGACATCCAGAAAGACATAAAGAAAAAAGGCATCCGCAACAGCGTATTACTTATGCAGGCGCCCACCGGAACCACGTCCCTACTCTCCAATACGACATCGGGAATAGAGCCGGTTTATGAATTTGAATTTATCCGCCGCGACCGTTTAGGCGTCCATACGCTCCGCCATCATTTATACGAGGCGTGGCTTGAGAAACACCGGAGTGAAGTCGAAAGCGGACTATTGAAGCGTCCTGAATGGTTTGTTTCCGCCAATGATCTTTCTCCCGAAGACCATGTCCGGGTGCAAGGCGTCATCCAAAAATATGTCGATGCTTCGATCTCAAAAACTGTCAATGCGCCCAATGCCCACGCAGTTGAGGATGTTAAAAAACTGTATAACTTAGCCTATGAATTAGGCTTAAAAGGGGTAACGTACATGCGTGACGGCAGCAGGCCGGGCGTATTGGAACGGAGTACGAATCAAAAACAGGAGAAAAAAGAGGAAACCGATTCTGCCGCGATCAAGCTGCCGGAAGTAAAACCGCGCCCCATGGTCGTACAGGGAGCGACGTATAAAGTACAGACACCGGTCGGCAAAGCGTATATCACGATTAATACGAACGGCCATAAAGAACCGCTCGAGCTGTTCATCAATGTCGGCAAAGCAGGAACAGACGTGTTTGCCATGGCAGAAGGCCTGGGACGTATGGTTTCCCTGATGCTCCGGTTTAATTCCCATCTGTCACCGCGCGAGCGGATCAAGAAAATCATCGACGAGCTTTCCGGCATCGGCGGGAGCCGCTCGTACGGATTCGGGAAAGAGCGGATTTTAAGCCTTCCTGATGCCATCGCCAAAGTACTGGCCGCGCACTTCTCCAATGACGCCAGCGCGCTTCCCACCAACGACATAACGGCTGCCAACGGGACGAACGGTACGGTAGTGCATAACGCCATTGACGCCGGAGAGCCGCCGGCAACGACCGTGGAAGAGATCAAGGCGCATGTTGTGCAGCCGGCGCAGGTGTCGCTCCGCACCCATCAATCCTATGATCTGTGTCCCGAGTGCGGCGTCATGGCATTGGCGTACGAAGAGGGATGCAAGAAGTGCTACTCGTGTGGGTACAGCGCGTGCTAAAAAATTACGAATTACGAGTTTGTAAGTGACGAGTTGAGAAGTAAGAGCGAGAGAATTGTTAGATTGCTAAAATTGTTACATCGTTTCATTGTTTAAACATCCACTCACTCCTCTTTAAAAATATGAATAAGTATACAGTCATAGGCATGTCGTTGTTCCTATCAATCCTCTTTTATTGGTTAGGAGATATGATTATAGGAGGTTTTTTCGGAGGAGCTTATATAAATTATGGTTTTCCTATACCTTATAAGCGCATAACGCTGTTAGAAGGAGAATTAATTTATCATTTACCTTTAATTATCATTATTGATTTGCTGATATTTTTTATCCCGCTCTATTTACTATTGAATAGATTACTGATAAGGAAAGCGCATCGGTAGACATTCCAGATTAAGAATCTGAAACCATCCATATCATATCATGCTGGATTTATTTCAGCATCTCAATTCTCAATTAAAAATAAGATCCTGAAACAAGTTCAGGATGACGAAATAACAATTGTTAAATTTTGAGATGACGAAGCTACATTAAATGAATATAGAGGACGAGCTTGCTCGACCTTGGGTTTAGCAAGCTAAACCATTACAGTTTTTATTCGGAACATTCGGATGCGAATTCGGATTATTTGGATCGCTTATGCCTATCTACACAAAAACCGGAGATAAAGGAACGACGTCGCTTTTCGGCGGGAAAAGGATTTTAAAATCCGACGTGCAGGTCGAGTGTTACGGGACCATCGATGAACTCTCTGCATTCATCGGTTTTGCAAAAATTGCGGTGAAAGATACGGCAATCCGTGACTTATTAACCCCTATTCAAAAAGACCTATATAGTGCCATGGCTTACCTGTCCGGCAGCTCGAAAACCTCCCTCTCTCCTCTATTAAAACATATACCTATTTTTGAACATATAATAGACTCATTAGATAAAAAATTACCTGAACTGCGGGATTTTATCATTCCGCAGAATAATGAGCCTTCAACCCGTCTGCACATTGCCCGGACCGTCTGCCGTCGGGTCGAGCGAATCCTTATCCGCTATTATGAAGAAAAAGGACAATTGCAGAAAAAAATGGGTCTGGACGAAAAAAAAGCATTTGCTATACTGGTACAGTATTTCAATCGGCTTTCTGATCTTCTCTTTATGATGGCTCGCGCAGAGTCGGACGAAGAAGAGATTGCGAAAGGGTGATCGCATTGTCATCCTGAATTTATTTCAGGATCTCGTAGATGCTGAACCAAGTTCAGCATGACAGTAACTTAACAATTTAATCGTTCAGAATCGAGGAATCCAGTTAAAATCTGGGACTCTGCCGGAACTGTAAGTCCCGCCTTGGCGGGACAAGTCAGGAACTCCTCTGAACGTATTATCCCGAGCAGGAGAAAACGAGCCACTAGCGACTAGTGAGCTAGCCATTAGGGAAAACATATAAAAAAATCTAACGGCTAATTACTAGTGGCTTTTCTAGATTCCGTCTCGGGATAATCCACAGGAGGCGGTTTTTTTATGGTAGAAAAACGCGAACACAGTGAGGAACTTACAACATTACTTAGAAACTACACCAAGAATGAAGTCGATTTTTTACGGCGGTATAGCCATATTCCTATCGAACAGCAGGAATACTATGTCAAAGAGAACATGCTCGGTTTCTTAGGTGAATTTGTCGGAGAAATACCCTATAAACGAATTACCTATCTTTTGCAGGAAGATGGCGCATACTATGCCGGGATACGGGTACGGGATTCGTATGAACGCGCTGCAGAAATAGCAGGAGGCATCGGAACGCGGACTTGGTATGAAACAGAAGGGTTTAAAAGGGCAGAAGATGAGCTGATATTGCCACGACAAGAAGATGATCATATTATTGCCGCGACCATTCTCTCTCCGCCGAAGATTGCCGATTATGGATTTGCGTTTCATTTTGAAAAAGGCGGTCATAACAGTGAATTAGAGAGCGACGTGCTGTATACGTATATTCTGGAATATCCTGAAAGAAACGGTTCTTTAAGAAACACGCACATGTTGGCTCGACAATTAGCCACTCGGGAAGAGACGGAAACGGCGTATCAAAAATCAGAAGATTACCTGACCACTCCATTTTTATACGATGAAAACTATGACGGCAATCCATTAGCGAGCCTTCTGCATACCCTGGATATTGATGACCGGAAAATTGCCGACTCACAGCGCTTTCAACAAGAGATACTCGATCAATTACACACGTGGATGCGGGATTACTTTCAAGGCGTTTATCATGCAGCGAATGTCACTGATTCTCCCGAAGCAGAACAACTATATTTGCAGGATCTTCAGCAGCATTTGACCGCGATATACAACAAAGCAGGAATTATCAAAAAAAAGCTGGATGGGCATGAAATCAAAGATCAGATGATACAGTATTTTGAGAAACATCAGGTGTTGGCAGAATTTGATAGCCATACACGCGGTCAAGAATTAGCCTATTATGCAGGGTTGCCAGTTATGACGCCTGTACGCAAAAGTGACTGCCCGCCGCTATCAGGAGGGCAGACATCAGGTTATGTCAGTTCATTGGATATCGCAGCTGGTTTTTCAGGCGGCGCAACGCTTGGCCAGGTATTTACTGGTGAACAAATTATTCAATCGCCCGGATCGCACAATGGAGAAAGAACATTGCGCTGTTACTGTCCGTTATGCGATCCTGATAAGCGGAAAAGCAAAATAGACGCCGTCATAAAGGATGGTAAAATACAGTGTCCCCGTTGCGAGAAATCAGTAACGTACAATTGTTAAAATGATCGGATGGGCTTGTACGAGAGGATTTTTCCGTTACAATAAGCAGATGAGAAAAAAGTGGAAGGTTCATACATCTAAAACCGTCTACCAGAATCCGTTTTTCCGCGTTATTGAAAAAGACCTGGAGCGGCCTGACGGAACAATCAGTACGTACTACATCGTCGACCGTGGCGGCCGCTTTTCCATCGTTATTCCGCTTTTTCCCGATGGCACGACACTACTCGTCGGCCAGTACCGGCCTTCGACATCCTTTTATTCATGGGAATTCCCCATGGGACAGGTGAAGGGAAAAACGCCGCTCGGGATGGCAAAGCAGGAATTGATTGAAGAAACGGGCTATACGGCAAAAGAATGGAAGTTCGTCGGAAGCTATTTTATCGGTCAGGGACACACGAGCCAGGAGGCGTTTGTGTATACCGCAAGAACATTGCATGAAGGAAAAGCGCGGCCGGAAGAGGGAGAATTTTTGAAGACGAAGCGCGTTCCGATTGCCGGTATGAGAAGCATGATTAAGGACGGAATAATCAAAGACGGGCCGACCATTGCGGCGTATCAGTTATATCAAATGCAATCCGGAGTTTCACGATGAAACACGCGCAGACTATTTTCATCTATGTCGGTATCACAGCGCTCGTATTGCTTGATCTCGCGGCGCTGGACGATATTACCACCGGCAATGAACCGGACATGACCGGAGAATATGCAATACTTATTTTCAGCACGTTCGTGTTTGGTATATTGAGCTCGCGGCTAGTCCGGAAGCGCAAATAATCTTGACAGAAAGCCGGATGTATGGGATTATTGGCATGCCCTGCTATAAAGGATAGGCATTTGAAGAATTTTTCTTAACAAGTTCATTTCCATAAGGGTATGCCCCTGCTGGAAACGGCAGAAGGCTAATAGGACAAAGC
>DATEBW010000150.1:0-3820 GCA_035287165.1 Patescibacteria group bacterium
ACGGAAGAACGGCTCGAAAAACAACAATTAGTTGACCAGATTGTATTAACGGAAATAAAAAGGGCGGGTCTGTACGAGAAAATTTTTCAGTCATTTCCCATCATGACTGGAGCGTTGTCAACAGCAGTACGTGGCGACGGGAGATTTTACGGCGAAGTCGTGGCCCTGCGAATTTATGATTCTTCAGATATCATGAGCGCTTCGTGGAGCAGAATCGACTATGATATTCTGCAGAAAATAGTATCCCGTATCACCAACGAAGTTCCCGGTGTTTCCCGCGTTGTTTACGATATTACAACAAAGCCACCCGCAACGATGGAGTGGGAATAAATTGTTACACCTTTCTGACAATAATTGTGTCAATTCTACCTTGAAACGTAAGCGTCTTATTCTCTCCTGGTTCGATGCTGTCAGATGTTTCGGTGCCATTCCTATAACCGTATCTTGTTATGCCTTTTAAGCTGTGCGTAACTATTACGGCGACATCATACAATTTTCCCTCTGTTTGTTTGTATAATTCCGGATCTTCTATGAAAACAGATTCTCTCGGGGTAGGATTATATTCAACCGGATTATTATACAATTCAATACGTGTTCCCATAACTTGTTTTTAATTCCAAAAACTTTCTTCAGAAGAATGCAGTATACTAGAATTATTGCGTAATTAGACAAGTAAGTATCAATTATGGTAAGGTTATTGCTCTATGATAACCTGCCATAAGCTCTTTAACAAACCAGGAAAACTCAAAAGATTCACGGGACTTGATCCTGAACAGTTTACGATACTGGTTCATCGACTCCATCCACTCTGGCGACAAGCAGAACACACAAGATTGTTTCGCCCTGATAGAAAACGTGCTATGGGAGCAGGACGACGGTACCGCCTCACCACTGTTGAAGATAAACTCTTGTTGATTCTGATGTGGTATCGTCTGTACGTTGTATACGAAGTGATGAGCTGGATCTTTGATATGGATAGTGCAAATATCTCTCGTTTAATCACCAAGCTCATGCCACTTGTTGAAAAAGCAGCAGACCCTCAGCTTCTCTTTGCTCTCAAAAACATCAATAAAGGAAGAAAGAAGGTAAGAAGCTTTGAGGAGTTTGCAAAACTCTATCCTGATCTCGTTGAGATCGTTATTGATGCAACAGAGCAAAAACGAAGACGACCTACTCATAAACGGAAGCAGAAGAACTACTACTCGGGCAAAAAGCATATGCACTCATTCAAAACACAGATTACGGTTAGTAAGAGCGGAAAGATTATCAACGTCTCCAAAAGCTATCCCGGACGTATCCATGACAAGACTATTCTCACGAGAGAACAAACGATTGATAAACTTCCTCCCGAGATTAAAAAGCACCTTGATCGTGGTTACCAAAAACTTGCCACAGAGTATCCAGATCACACTATTATTCTTCCCGTCAAGAAACATCGCTGGAAACGATACCTTACCCGATCTGAAAAGATCTACAATACCAAGGTAGCGAAGGTACGCATCAAAGTCGAACACGGTATCTCCCGTATGAAGAAATACACCATTCTCTCAACAACCTACCGCTCAAACGAGAAATACTATAACAAACAGGTGAGAAATATCGCTGCTCTCTGTAACTTCCGCTTATCAACGTGATCTACTACCTCTTATGAGTTATCCTGGATTGTCAATGTGCTAATTACGCAATAGATCTAGTATATACCAATCGTCAATGAATTTGAAACTTGAAATTTGACTTTAGGATACTATCTGTGTTCTCATAGTATATATGAAAGATTTTTGTTGCTAGTCAGGCGGTCGAATGATACTCCCCGACGAGAGAGCGTAGGGGAACTAGTGTAGTGTTTCAATACAGCTTTACAACGATTAACTTTTTTAATTCGCGTAGGATACCTTGTTTAGCAGCTTCGAATTTTCATATCTAATCTGAATAGCAGTATTTTGCTCTGCGGCCTTAGGGCGTGTAGCAAAATCATAGAGTCTATTTTGCGAAGTCCCTAAAAGCTCCGTTTTGGTATACCATGATTATTCTGAAACTAAAACGAAGGGGTATATCCGCCCTGTATTTCCTTTTTAGAAAAATCAGATATACTACTGCTTATGAGCAATTCGTTGTGAATTCTGTATATGGGAAAACTATTTACCCTATTGACATGGCCGATTCGTGCATTCTCCCGCATGTCCGGAAAGAAAAAGACGATAGTTATTATCCTCATCGTTATCATCTCCGTCGGCATCCGACTCATAACCGGTAATGGCAAACCACCATATACCACTGAAAAAGTAACCAAAGGAGATATTGTTGAGATCGTCTCTGAAACAGGCAGCATCTCGTCAAGCGCCCGAACCGACGTTTATTCACCAACGAACGGCATAGTAGAAACCGTTCTGATAAAAAACGGCGAGCAAGTTACTGCCGGCCGGGAACTATTCACGATTATCAGCAGCAGCACAGAACAGGAAAAATCGCAGGCGCTGGCCAACTATCTCACCGCTAAAAACACGCTTGATACGGCAAACGCGACACTTTTTAGCCTTCAGTCAACGATGTTTTCTCAATGGGATACCTTTAAAGCTTTGGCTGAAAACGATACGTATGAAACGAGCGAAGGTACTCCCAAATATGAAAATCGCACGCTGCCGGCATTTCTCATCGCTGAAAGAGACTGGCTGGCAGCCGAAGCCAACTACAAAAAACAGCAGAGCGTTATACGTCAAGCGCAGGCACAGGTTGCAAGTACCTCGCTTCTCTATCAGGCTACGCAAAACGCCACTGTCAAAGCCAACGCCGATGGCACTATCTACAATCTTTCTATCGCCCCGGGAAATAGCGTTAAGATAAACACCGCAAGCTCTCCAACAACGCCTCTTGCTACCATTGCAAACCGGGGAATCACCGAAGTTTTCGTCTCCTTAAGTGAGAATGATATTGCCAAAGTCAGACAAGGACAGCAGGCATTGATTGAGGTAAACGCCGTCAACGACAAATCCTACGACGGCATAGTCAGACGGGTCGATACCATAGGCACTGACGAGGGGGGAGTTATCCGCTATAAAGCCTATGTGGAGATGACGAATCCCGATGACGCGCTTCGTCCGGGCATGAACGCGGATTTAAAAATCACCACGAATACCGCGACTGATGTTTTAACTGTTCCCAACTCAAGCATTAAACCATATCAAGGGAGCAGGGCAGTAAGGGTTCCGGATGAAAAAGGAGAAATAAAATATATACCCGTCGAAATCGGCATTAAAGGAGAAGAAAAAACACAGGTAACCAAAGGCCTTGAAGAAGGCCAGGAGATTATTATCTCCCTTTCAAACGAACAAATTAAACGTCCCGGCCTGTTTGGAAATTAATGTAAATGGCAACGAACACTCCTTTTATTTTTCTTGACCATGTCACCAAAAAATACCATCTTACCGGTCAGGAATACTATCAGGCGCTAAACGGCATAACACTCACCATACATGAGGGCGAGTTCGTCACCATTATGGGCCCTTCAGGATCAGGAAAATCAACGACCATGCATATTATCGGTGCGCTGGACACTCCTTCATCCGGGAAATATTCCTTTAAAGGAAAAGATATAAGTCTGTACACGCCGGACGAGTTAGCAGAAATCCGCAATAAGGAAATCGGCTTTGTCTTTCAATCATTTAATTTGCTTCCCCGGACGACCGTCTTGAAAAATGTTGAAAGGCCAATGGTCTATGCCGGTGTTCCCCAAAAAGAGCGGACGAGTAGAGCCCTTGCCGCACTCGAACTGGTTAATATAGCTGACAAGGCAAATAATTTATCGAACCAACTGTCAGGCGGC
>DATEBW010000151.1:0-5091 GCA_035287165.1 Patescibacteria group bacterium
TCCCGGCTGGTACCCTGCCTTTTCGATCGCGGTAATCAGCATTGAGAGGACTTCACGATGTGATGAAAGTCGTGGCATAAAGCCTCCTTCGTCACCGACCCCGACAGGTACTCCCTTTTCCTGCAGTAAAGATTTAAGCGCATGGTAAACTTCCGCACCCATCCGCAGTGCGTCGGCAAAAGATGAAGCGCGAATCGGTATAATCATAAATTCCTGCATATCCACCGACCCGGGCGCATGTTTACCGCCGTTTAGTACGTTCATCTGCGGCACCGGCATAATCCAGTTTAATTTATTGGGCCAGAATGCTTTCCGTAAATATTCATAAAGTGGCTTATCCGATAATTGCGCAGCAGCCCGCGCACAGGCGAGAGAAAGAGCAAGAATCGTATTGGCGCCCAATTCTTTTTTCTGCGGCGTACCATCAAGCTTAATCATAGTATCGTCAATGAGCCGCTGATCGCAAACGTCCAAGCCGTATAGTTTTGGCGCAATTGGGTAGTCCACAAGCTTCATTGCTCGTAGTACTCCCTTCCCGTTATACCGTCGCTCATCGCCGTCCCGCAGCTCATACGCCTCGTGGGTACCGGTCGAGGCACCTGATGGAACAGACGCTTCACCTATTATGTCATTTGTTAATACCACACGGGCCAACAAGGTAGGATTACCGCGAGAGTCGAGGATTTCGTGGGCATAAATTCGCTTAATAGATGAATCGTTCATATGGCGTGAAGCTATTATATATTAAAATGGCGGTCGTTGAAATGCTTACGGCGAAGCTATTGAAACGCAGTCCATTTTGCTATAAAATGAATACGTATGAAAAAAATCCTCATCATAGAGGATAGCCGGGAACTTCAGCGGATTTATGCAACAGCACTCGAAGAGGCGGGGTTTTCTGTTATTCAGGCTTTTACTGGACAGGAAGGGCTCTCGAAAGCCGCAGAGAAACAGCCGAATATGATCGTACTTGATATTATGCTGCCGGGTGGAATCAACGGATTTGAAGTCCTCCAACGCATGAAACTTGATAACCAGCTGAAAAATATACCGGTTGTCGTGTTGACCAACCTGACCGGTGAAGAACATACAGCAAAATCACTCGGCGTCAAAGCTTATATAATGAAAACAGATATTACTCTGAAAGAATTGGTGAGTCTGGTAAAAAAACATACTTCACGCTTTGGTATCTAAATGACGAGCCTGAATATCGTAATTCGCATTATTTAACATTTTACTTCTTCGTCTTTTGATACCACCGGTAAAAGTTGGCGCTTGCCGGGTCAATACGCTCCATCAAACGCTGAACTTCATCACGAATCTCCTTTGAGGAAATCTTTTTGCCAGCGATGCGGGATTGCCACAAGATAATCTCCCCGATGAGCTGTTTCGTCTGCTTATCGTCAAGACCGGCCGCCCGTACGACCCGTTGAATTTTCTCCAGCGAAAATGGCTCGACGGAGGCGTCGCGTTTTATAACCTCAAGATCTGAATTGGCGCCCATATGAAGAATTCGTTACCGCAAGACTAAACTTATACCGATAAGTATGAGGAGAAGCGGCCAAAATTTCTCGAAATGCATCATGCGGAATATACCCATATTCGAAAGAAGCCACCATCCGCCGATAAATACCAGGAAAAATCCCATGGTTTGCTGAAGTCGGGATTGCGGTGATATGTGCAGTACGTTCCGGGCTGCTGTCTTCATTTCCTCTGCATTCTCCCGAATAGTCTCTGTGCCCACATCTTGTAGTGATGAAGAGCTCGGCATCGTAAGCCACAGCACAAGATAGAGGATAATCCCCGAACCGCCAAAGACAGTCATCAGGACAAATAAAATCCGCAGTATAGCCGGATCAATCCCCAGGTACTCGCCCAGTCCGCCCGCGACACCGCCCAAGACTCGGTTTTTTTGAGAGCGTGTCAGACGGCGGGAAACCGTGTTATTTTTTTCTGAGTCATCCTGTCCGGCTCGCGCTGGTTTTCTTTTGGTTGCCATAAAATTTCAAAAGAACAAAACTTAATTTCATACTATCTGAATGTTTATCATTATTCAGAGTAGCAATAATACCAAATCAGCCCAGGATTATCAACTGAATGGTATAATAATCTTGAGGATGCCGGATGGTCGCCCGCCGAAGCGCACCTCGCGCCGTGTTCGAATAGAACGTGAAGGCGTGAGGAAAGCGAATGGTGGGAGGAAAGTCCAGACAGCATGAATACATGGGGTGGCGTCGTAAGGCGCCCGTGGTAACATCGGGTTTCCCGAAGCGAAAGCAGAGGGAACAGATACTGAATTAACAGTATCTGAGAGCCATAGAGACGAGCTGATTCCTAAGTCCTTACGGATACGGAGTCAGAGTGAGACGGAGCAATCCCACCCGCTGCAACCGGCGACTGGCTCGTTATACCGTTTGTGTATTCCGGAAGAGCCGAAGATTACGGGCATTAGAGAAATGACTATCTATTCCGACCGTAGCGTCGGAAAAAACAGAATCTGGCTTATGAGCATCCTCACTTATTTTGATTCTCTTTCTCAACCGCTTCGGTGTGCCACACAAACTCCTGAAGGATAATTTGAGCGCAGACAAACAGAGGAATTGCCAGGAGCGCACCGATCACTCCGCTTAATTTCGCGCCGATCAATATTGCCACGATGCTTACCATGGGAGGCACGCCAACAGCCCGTTTCATCACCTGCGGGACGATGAGATGATTTTCGAGTTGTTGAATTAAAAAGTACAAGACTGCAACAAATACGGCGAGCAACGGACTTACCAACGATGCAACAATGACCGCAGGAATCGCGGCAATGATCGGCCCGATAATCGGCACTACTTCGAGTACTCCGGCGATAATCGCCAACGGCAGAGCAAATTCTACCCGGAGCAGTGTCAATCCGATGAATGAAAGCGTACCGATGATGAGGGCAAGCGATACTTCACCGCGAACCCACGCGCCCAGTCTTTCCTCAATTTGCAACATTACTTTAACGATGCGGTCTTTCATTTCTTCGCCTAAGAAGTTTCGAATAAAAACGCGAAGATGCCGCCGTTCAAGCAACAGATAAAACGTGAATACAAAAAACGTGAAAAAATTGACCAGCAATGAAATTGCCCCGACGGTAGCACGATACAAGTTGCCCGAGAGAGACGCAAGTTGATCGGTGATACGCGTAGCAGATGTATCAATATAGGGCGCAAGAAAAGAAAATGAAAAGAAGTACAGCAGCTGCTGTACTAATCGGTTCGTCTGCTTTATCAGCACGGGAATAATAGAAGACAATAAGAGAAATATAACCGATATAAGAACAATGTAAATGATGAGGATAGCCATGACACGGGGAATTTTCATGCGCTCAAGGCGATCAACGATTGAACGTAAGCCGGATGCGGCGATGACCGAAAGTATGAGGAGAAAAATAATCTCTCTGATCTGTACGAGGAGCCAAAGAGATATAAGAAACAAGACGGTAAAAATGATCGTCTTATAGGAAATTTCGATGCGCTGCGTCATAGTGTTTATGTTTGAAGAATGAACGAATCACTTTATATTGTACGGAAGTCGTGGCGCTTTTGCAACTCACGCTCGAATCTGCTAGAATACAATACCGGATTCCGGATGTCGGATATCAGAATTCAGACTCTGAAATCTGATGTCCGAACTCTGACTTCCGAAACTGGAGGGTTGGCAGAACGGCTAATGCGCCGGTTTCGAAAACCGGTGTCCTAAAAGGACTTGCAGGTTCAAATCCTGTGCCCTCCGCACGTCATGTGCTCATCATGTTGTAATCTTGTGCTCATCACGTGCATATGAAACGAGAATTCTCAGCGGGCGGCATCGTGTATAAACATCAGCGAAAAGCGAAGAGCGAACAGCGAATAACGAAATGGTTAATTTGCCAGCATAGCCATCATAAAGGCTGGGTTTTCCCTAAGGGATTAATTGGCGATACGATTGATAATGAATCACGTGAAGATACTTCTGTTCGTGAAGTAAAAGAAGAAACGGGCATTGATGCAGAAATCGTACATGAAGCGCCGATCGTAACCAAATACTGGTACCAGTTTAACAAAGAAAAAATATTCAAGACCGTATATTTTTATCTCATGAAACACAAGGGAGGAGATTTTAAAGACCATGATCACGAAATGATGGATGTGAAATGGGTAACAGAAGAGGAAGTGAAAAAAACGTTAACGTATAATAACGATAGAAAGGCTTTTGAAGAGGCGTTAAAGATATATCATCAATTGACCTAATTACTCAAATTATTCTAATTAACCTAAAAAAATCCCGACGGTTTAATCATTGAAGTCTTGGAAATTATTTAGAAATTAGGTCAATGAGGAATTGAAATTTATCTTGTTCCCGTAGCTTAACTGGATAGAGTACGGCCCTCCGAAGGCTGTGATGCGAGTTCGACTCTCGCCGGGAACACAAGGCGAGTTTTTATCCTGAGCGAAGTCGAAGGATTCAACTCTCGTCGGGAACGCACACATGATATACTTAACGTATATGAATTACAAAAACATCATCACCATAGAGCCAGGAAAACGGGGAGGAAAACCGACAATACGCGGGATGCGTATTACGGTCTATGACGTTCTTAAAATGCTCGCGTCGGGCATGAGTTCCCAACAAATACTGAAAGATTTTCCCGAATTGACCGAAGACGATATCCGGGCTGTTCTCATGTATGCCGCCGAACGAGAACAGTATGCCAGTATCGTATCCGCATGAAGCTGCTGTTTGATCAAAATATCTCTCAAAAACTCGTGAGAGAACTCAAAGACGTATATCCCCGTTTAAATCATGTGTATCTTCTCGATATGCACACTGCCACCGACGAAGAAGTCTGGAATTATGCCCGCATTAAAAATTTTATCATCGTTACTCATGATTCCGATTTCTATGAGAGAAGTCTGCTTTAGAGTCTGTTTGAAAAGTCTCGAATTGATGTAGCCGCAGGGCTTGTCCCTGCCTGAGAAAGAGCCGCTTCCTCGGGCAACCACAAGGGTTGCAGCTACAAAAGTCGACTTTTCAAACAGCCTCTTACGGATTTCCGCCGAAGGTGATCTGGTTAAGAAC
>DATEBW010000152.1:0-2949 GCA_035287165.1 Patescibacteria group bacterium
ATAACATTCCTTTTTTAAGTGCGGAGGGACATTTTGGCAGATGAATATCGCCTCGTCCCGACCACCAACAGAATAAAATGATCCCGCATTCACCACTAAACAATTGTCATACCAGTCCCCCCCTGCCTGCCGGCAAAGTTCGAAAGATTTAGCGGGATCGCCGTTCGTCAAGGGATGGATTTGCCGTGCTATATTGTCCATACACCAGGCGACGTGTTCTTTGTTGCCAATTTCCTGGCAAAGTTCTGAAGCCTTAGTCATATCTCCGCCATTCATTTGGTAGATCCGGGCAGCCTGATTGAGCCAGCATCCTCGTTGATACTTCTTCCCGAAATGGTTACAGGGAAAATACGGATCGTCAGACAGCCATTCTCTGACAACTTCTTTCCCCGTTCCCCAGTCGTGCACCCCAAAGAGATTTTCCATAAATGCGCCGTTGTGACAAGACGATAACGCTTCGGGAAAATCCGTTTCTTTTTCATACAGCTTGTCGCACGTCTCAAGAGCCTTGGGAAGATCGTAATTCCACATCGCCAAAATAGAGTGTCCTGCAGCATGCACGCATTGAAAGTAACGAACGGAAGAAGCCTTGCATTTGTCAGTCATTTTAGTAATTGCTTCAAATCCCTGGTCTGAGGCTGCTTCAATGATGGCCCCGTGGTAACACGCGTATAAAAAGTAATCTTTACATTTGAGGATCGAGTCAGTACCATATTTTTTATAGGCATAAAAACCGATCTGGTGGACTGCCAAATGGCCTTCACCGGTGTGAGGCAATGTTGAGTGTTCTAAAATTTCCAGGGCTTTTTCTACATCTACCCGTTCCACCAGCTTTCTGGTTGCCGTGAGCCGTTTCTCCTTGTCCGGTCCGAGAATTTCCTGCATTTCCAGGATTTCTTCCGCTGTTTCAGCCACCGGCGCGACGTCTGATTGACCAAGCACCTTTTTTACTCTGCTAACGAGAGTAAATGTCCCGCTTACTTCTCCGATCCAGATGGTCAATAGGGCAAACCAAACCAACACAATAGTTTTGAACCACATATATACTCCTTTGCCTTTAGTTTCAGAATAAACAGGGTATACTCAAATTTCTAATTTCTAATTGATCTAATTTCTAATCAAATCCCAATTCTCAAATTTCAATTTTCAAACATAGAACAATTCATATAAATTACACCCAACTACAAACTATGTAATCATATATACTCCTTTGCCTTTAGTTTCAGAATAAACACTACCCGAAGCTTTTAAAATCGAATAGTTCGGATTTTAAAAGCAGAGTGGTATATTTGATGTTATGAGTATAAGACAATTATTTTAGGCAAGCAAGAAAAAAGAAAATCAGTCGCGCGGCGGGAGTCCAACATGACGTGAAAGAAGAAACTGCGTAGTTTTCTTCAGTTTTGGTGATACGCGCAGATCATCAATGATCATTGCGATCTCCTGCCAGTCATGATCGTCAAAATACCGCCAGAGCATACGTGAGATATACCGGCTATAATACTGCCGCTTTTCTACAACGTTTCGATGCGGAGGTTTACAAAGTAAATTATCCCAGTTTGTAAGCGCTTCTATCTCCTGTGGCGTATAGGTCCTCATAGAGTTGTACGAAGATCTGTAAGTGAGCGCGTCATACCAAGAGTATAACATGCACGATTCACCGTTACGGATCATCCGTATAAATCATTGATTCGTTAGTTATGACGGGGTAAAAAATAACGACAAGAATCGGGAATACGAAGATTGCTTATTTATAGAAGCTCTTGATTTGGAAAAGGATATAAAATCCGATGAGCGCACTGATGATGGCGCCGAAAATATCAAACTGCACCAAGCTCGCAACTATAGCTATAAGCTGACCCCAATACACATAGCGCCACGCCGTAATCGTTCGCGAGAAAAGTCCGGGTATAGCCATAACTTCAAGAATGATTACCGGGACAAACAGCAAAATGCTTACCCACATCCCGCGAACCATGCCGGCCGAGCCCATGCCACCGAACGGCGCAAATGCCGTCATCATCCCGCCGAGCCCGAAAAGCGCCAAAAGGCCGGGAAGCATAAAAATGACCGAAATGATAACCAGATACGGGGCTATTTTTACGATTATATCTTTTACGTTGGCGGGTAACGCAGGCGCCTTCTTGCCGAAATACTCATCAAGAGTTCTTTCAAGTTGCGTAAGCACATTATTATAGTTGCTTTTTGCCATGTGGACTAAGCGTAGACTATCCCGCAACCCGTGTCAATAGAGCAAATTGGCGTAAGAAAGAATGTTAACCATCCGGCAGATTATCGGCTTTGCCCGTAATGCGACAGGAGAATCATAAGATCAGGGAGGTTTACCTGTCCTGAATTATCCAGATCGGACGTCGGAGCATCTGCTTTGTTCATATTAAGTAATAGCGTCGACAGGTCAAAAAGATTCACGTTACCGGAACAATCAATGTCTCCGAGCGGCGTGCAATGTTGCACCGGTGGTGTTGGAGAAACGGTTATTGACAGGGCAGGCGTCGGCGACAATACGGGAGTCAACGTCGGCGTCGGTGATAGCAATAGCGGAGGCAGTGTCATTTCATACAGTTTGCCGTCGTTCTCGTTTGGATCGGAGTTGTTATCTACACCACGCTCTACTATATACAAATTCATGGTTGAAGGATTTATGCTTGAGGGAGCATAGGCAAGTCCGGCTGGCTTTTTCGCGTGTGCTTCACTGATATCGATGGTTGTCAGCAGGGTTCCGGCCGTCGTGACTTCGATAACAACGGCAGCCGGTTTTCCCACAATATAGAGTGTGCCGGTGTCAGTATTGGCTGCTATTCCTTCCGGATCAGTAACGCCGTGTACGGATGTACTAAAACTGCTGACCTGATCGTCTCCCGCCGGAGCAATGCCGTCAAATATGCCATTTGCTCCCGGCAACAATCTATATATGGCAGAACTGATACC
>DATEBW010000153.1:0-4053 GCA_035287165.1 Patescibacteria group bacterium
TTGAGCATGTGCGAAATGAATTTCTTCCGTTTACCGTGGACTTTTTTAGCACCGGTCCCACCCCAACTAAATTGCCCGATACGTTTCCGGGTGTAGAAGAGGTAATAAAACAGGAAACGTTTGAACGGGAAAATCACCCTGACGTCTATCTGACAAATAAAACTCCCTATGCCGAACCGTCATTTTCCGTCGTTTCAGATTTTAAAAAAGAGCCGACCGGACATTATTACTTTATCGTCGAAATATCGGAAGGATTTACCCTGGAGCAAGGAAGAACAGAATTTGTTAATTGGCTAAAGACGCTTCAATTAACCGAGCAACAAATCAACTTGCTCGACATCGAGTACCTCGAGCCGGGATTTGTCCGCGGCTAAACTTTCAGGTTATTGCGAACAATCCTTCATCACATAATTTATCTGATACCTGATTACTATTGCTTATTTGCCAAGTGCGCTATAATACCTCCATATGCATCAGCAGGGGAATATCGCGCTCTTTGTCATCGGCTTTGTCGCCATTATCGCCATCATCGGTGGCGTGCTGTATTTTAGCCAGAGCAAAAAAATCATCAAAGCAGTGCCCGAAGGAAGCAACCGCGTTATATTCATCACGCCGCGCGCAACGCCGACGATAGAAGTTACCCCGACCAAAGAACCCACGCCGACGGAAAGTGAAGAAGTGACGCCGACAAAGGCAGCTTCAGCAACCGCAACGCCGACGAGTAAACCTGCAGCCACCAATACGCCGAAACCGACGGAGCAGGCGGCAAGCGCTTCAGCAACACCCATCTCAACAGAATAACCCGTCAACGAATAGTCGGATTATATATAATGTCTGTTGTATAATTTTCTAGAATCGGTCATCCTGAACTTGTCCTTCGGTAAACTCAGGCCTTCGGCTCTGAGACTCAGGCTCGAAGAGATGGTGAGCTTGCCGAATCCATTTCAGGATCTATTTTCAAGCAAGTGTCGAGATGCTGAAATAAATTCAGCATGACAAAATAAGAATATTAACAATTACGCAACAGACATATCACGTACTGGCAAGTACGGTTTAACATTTTTTCTTTTAATCTTTACAGAATGAAACTAAGAGCAGATAAACTAAGGGAATATACCCCTTCCCCTGAAGAAATTGCCGTCATCAAACGCAAACCCATTTATATTATTGTTGATAACGTCCTCGATACTTATAATGTAGGTGCGATATTTCGCTTGGCAGACGCGGCGGCAGTTGCCGGTGTTTGGTTAATAGGCCAGACGGCAACGCCGGATGATCCTCTTATTGGACACAAGATTCATAAGGCGTCTATTGGTATTTGGCGGTGGATACCTTGGAAACATGTTGCTACGGTTGGTAAAGCGCTGGAAGATATTAAACTAGAAATTACGAGGCCAAGCACTTACGAAGCGGGAAAAAGCCCACGCAAGCGTCACACAACGATTTCTCGTTTCGGATATTTTCCGTTTTCGAATCAGAAATTAAATATTATCGCCGTTGAGCAAAGTCCCAACAGTATTCCTTATACTGAAGCGAAATATGATTTTCCGTTAGCGCTGATTCTTGGCCACGAAACAGAGGGAGTGAGTAAAGAAGGTTTGGATCTTGCCGATGCAATTGTTGAGATACCCATGTACGGCGTGAATAAAAGCATGAATGTCATGGTGTCATTGGCGATAGTATTGTGGAAGGTGATGGAGAAAAGTACTTGACAACCTACCGCTGGTGGGTATACTAACAGTACCATGAACAGTATAACTTCTATTTCTATATCAGACCTTCGACAAAACGCCGCTCGATTAGTCAAACTCGTAACCTTATGTCAAGAGCCGATCGTTGTTATGACGAGATCCAAGCCAAGCGCTGTTTTAGTCGACGTTGACTATTTCTCCGCGTTGGAAGAAGCGGTAGTAGATATTACCGACGCGCAAGAAGCAGAACGGGCGAAAAAAGAACACAAACAGCCGTTTGCTTCCTATATTCGAAAGCGTTGGAAAGAAAACGTCTCCTGACTATGAAGCTCTTCATTGTGAAGCGGGCAGAGAAAGACCTTGATAAACTACCAGACGTTCTTGCAAAGATGATAACTAATCATATTTTACGATTATCCGATAATCCATTTCCTCCTAACAGTAAAAAACTTCATGCACTAAACTGTTACCGCTTACGCGTCGGTTCTTTTCGTGTTTTATACCAAGTGGATAGTGTAAACAAAGAGATCACGGTGCTTCGCATTGCCGATCGGAAAACAATTTACCGCTAATGTATTATTCGGGCAATCCGAATACTGAAAACATGACAAATTCCCTATGCACGTGCACATGGAATTTGTCAAAAATGGGAGAGGTTGAGTTAGATAATTGAACGAATGGAAGAAAACCCTCTTGATTCTTATTTTTGCACGTAGTACTATCGGGAATAGTGAATTTAGAGCATTATTGAGGGGAGGAGGTGAGTCGTAAATATGTCAGAGCAAATTAGAACATTAGATGCAGAACAAATAGCTCGTGCCAAAGTTGATTTTGAAAAAAATGGATTTCTTCTGGACAATCCTGTGAATCAAACATCTTTTGATTTATGGGCGTATGGAACAGAAGTACCTACAATTGATGAACTGACGGAAAAACAAGAGCCTATGACCGGAGTAGGGAACGGTCATTAAAGACGTTCAATTTTATACATGAACCGCGGCGTATCCGCGGTTCTCTTTATCTATCAGGACTTACGAAGTTTTTCTCCCTTCTTGACACTGTATGCACTTATCTTCTATAGTGAAGTATGCGGCGGAAATTTCCGTTTATTCTTCGGTTGCTATTTTTTCTCACGATTATCGGGGGAGTTATTGGAATGATTACTCCTTCGCCGGCTGCGGCGCAGACGGCAACATTAGGTTCGTGGCAAAGCACTGAACCCTATCCCAATCGTTCTCATCCTGTAGCGTCGTTTGCAATCGGTAATTATTACTACGTATTGCGAGAAGGACTACAGATATCTAATCTCTACTATGCAAAACAAGGCGCCAATGGCTTGCTTGTGCATCCGACGAATGGTGCAACGAGCGGAATATGGCGCGATATTTCTCCAGCAGGATATGGTGCAAGTCCTCATGGACATACGGCTATATCAGTTGGTGGCACTGCCTACTTTTTCCGAAATGGGCATGTAGTCCGCTTTAACCAAAACACGACTGACGGTTCAATTACGAATATCGTAGACATGGATCTACCCGACAAGGGGGCATTTTACGGATACAACTTTGTATGGGATAGTGCTGTACTTGCTGATTTTGGAACAGATCAATATTTCGTGCATTTCGGCGGATATAATTTTGCCGGCGGTTCTTATCCTGTTGGATACAAGCAAAATATGTCGATCAAAAAACTGCCGTTCGCTGACAATAATGCAAGAAATACCGGAAACAGCTTTTCTCCAGCACCAATAAATTCACCTACCAGTCAGCCCGGAAAAGCGGTATTTTATCGCCCGGCAGGACAGAATTATGGATATATTTTTTTAGGCAGAGGAAATGGTCATGAGTTGTGGCGTATTCAGATCAATCAGGACGGAACATTTTCAGGAGGTTGGAATCAATTGACTTCACTTCCAGCAGGCAACGGAAATGGCAGAGGAGACCTGTTTATTATTGGGAATACAATTTTTGCTATAAAGGGAAGTAAAGTATATAGTGCTGACGTCAACAATCAAGGATCACTAACTTCTTGGGGCGATTCTCCACCGGACTTACCTGCAGAACAGATTAATATGCATTGGGGCGGTGGTAACACAGAAGGTGCAAGCTACGGAATTATAGGAAATTATGTATATGTAACCGGCGGCGATAGGGTATTCTATTCCCAAATTGGTGGAGTAGTTCTTCCCACTGCGACGCCAATCGGCCAGCCTCCGACCGCGACGCCGACTCCAGGCGGCGCAACTAACACACCGGTTCCCCCGACGCCGACTTCAGGAATTCCCAATACGCCGATACCGCCTGCATGTACCCCGGGCGTGTGTACCGAAGCCTTGAAACAGTCGGGGGATTATAACTGCGAT